>DNGD01000169.1 GCA_003486725.1 Rhodospirillaceae bacterium | reverse complement strand
CGGCTTCCTGTGCAAGCAAAACGGACTCATCGGCGCTGCCATTATCCGCCACAATCACTTCGCCGCTCACCCCATGATCACGTAGGAAATCCTGCGCTTTTTGCAGACAAACAGGCAGCGTCCGCGCCTCGTTCAGGCACGGCATGACAATGGATAACTCTACAGGAGCTTCAGGCAGCGAATCGAACATAAGTGCGACGATAACGCATTTGGCTGCCTTGCGCGATGGTCTCGCTTTTGTTGGGGAATGAGCACCTGATCCGGTTCACGAACGGAATCTAGTTCACGCTTGGCTCTGGCGCTGGCTCCTCAGTCATCATTGACGCAGGATCGATCATCCTGCGGACAAGGTCCTCCGTCCATGTTTCATCATACGCATGAAGCATAGCGCGCTGCTCTGGCGTATAATCGCCCATCCGGCGACCATAATACTGGCGAAAACTGCGAAGCCCTTCCAGCTCGTAGCGGAAGTCATCCGGCCACTCTTCCTGCTTATCGTTCACAAGCTCGATGGCCTCGTCAAGATCGTCTTCGTCCTGAGACATCAGCGCATAAAAGACGTTCCGGAAATCGTCGTTTTCCGAGCCAAAGACCGACCCAAAGCCCATATCCTTAAGTACGTCAACTTTTGGCATGATGTTCTCCTCCTTTCACTGTTGCGTCGTGCTCGACAGCCAACTTGGCTCCAAAGAGCCCTCAAAAAAGGAAAGAATATGATTACTTCTATGTCTCCCATGCTACTCCAATCGCCCCCTTGAACCAACCCTTTTCTGATTCGGAAAATACGGATATCCCAATGATTTCCTTTATAAAACATCGCCCTACCCCACACCTTTACATTAACGAATAAGGCATCTACATTCGGCGGCTGACAGATCCACCTACAGGAATAAAATATGAAAGTCCTCTTGGCACAACCGCGCGGGATTTGCGCGGGCGTTGAACGCGCAATCGAAATCGTCGAACTGGCTTTAGAGAAATTCGGCCCCCCCATTTATGTGCGCCACGAAATCGTTCACAACCGCCACGTCGTTAGCCGTCTGGCGGCTAAAGGCGTCGTGTTTGTCGAGGAAACCGATGAGGTTCCCGAAGGTGCCGTGATCATTTTCAGCGCACATGGCGTCTCCGAAGCCGTGGAAAAGCACGCGAAGGATCGCGGTCTGACCGTGATCGACGCGACCTGCCCGCTGGTGTCCAAGGTTCACACCGAGGGTCAGCGTTACGCGCGAACGGGCTATGAGCTCATCATGGTCGGCCATGAAGGCCATCCCGAGATCGAAGGCACGCTGGGGCGCGTTCCGGCGCACGTCCACCTGATTTCGACTGCCGATGACGTGGCCAAGCTGAACGTCACCAATCCCGACAAACTGGCCTATATCACACAGACAACCCTGAGCGTTGACGACACGAAGGCCGTGATTGATGCGCTAAAGGCCCGCTTCCCCACCATCGTCGGCCCCACGATCCGCGATATTTGCTATGCCACACAAAACCGCCAAGGCGCGGTGCGTGAGCTGGCCAAGCATGTCGATGTCGTTTTGGTGATCGGCGCCCATAACAGCTCGAACTCCTCACGACTTCGCGAACGCGCCGAGGAAGAAGGCGTCCCCGCCTATCTGATTGAAGATGAATCGCAGCTCAACCCCGACTGGATTAAAGGCAAGAACGTCGTCGGCATCACCGCCGGCGCGTCTGCGCCAGAAGATTTGATCGAAGGGCTGATCGAGCGTATCAAACAAATCGTTCCCAATACCGAAGTCGCCGTCCATCCGGGCGTTGAAGAAAACGTCCATTTCCGCCTTCCACTCTCGCTTACCAAGGAAGCCGGAAAAACGGAAGCATCGGAATAAACAAGTTTAACCCACCACAAAGGTCCTCGCCCCGTGTCAGTCCCCTTACGCCAGCAGTTCGATATCGCCCTTTACATCTTTAAACAAAAGCTCAGCGGCAACAAACGCTATCCGCTCGTCTTGATGTTGGAGCCGCTCTTCCGTTGCAACCTGTCCTGCCCTGGCTGTGGCAAGGTCGATTATCCGGCAGAGATATTGAACCAGCGTTTATCGGTTGAAGATTGCCTTGCCGCCGCAAACGAGTGCGGCGCGCCCATCGTCTCCATTCCGGGCGGCGAGCCGCTTGTCCACCGCGACATGCCCGCGATTGTCGAAGGTCTGATCAAGCAGAAACGCTACATCTATCTGTGCACCAACGCGCTCCTGCTGGAAAAGAAAATCAACGACTACAAACCCTCGCCCTATTTGACCATTTCCGTGCATCTGGATGGCGGGCGTGAGGATCATGATCGCTCGGTTAACCAGCAAGGCGTCTATGACATTGCCGAACGCGCGATCAAGCTCGCCCTCTCCAAAGGCTTCCGCGTCAATATCAACTCAACGCTCTTTAACAACGCTTCGCCCGAGCGCATGGCCGATTTCTTCGATCACATGATGGATATCGGCCTCAACGCTATCATGCTGTCGCCCGGCTACGCGTATGAACGCGCGGCGGATCAACAGCATTTCCTCAACCGCTCGACGACCAAGCATCTGTTCCGCGACATCTTCCGCATCGGGAAGGCTCGCCGCAAGCAAGGTTCCGCGAAATGGCGCTTTAGCCAATCCTCGCTGTTCCTTGATTATCTGTGCGGCAATCAAACGTACGAATGCTCGCCTTGGGGCACGCCGTGCTACAGCATCTTTGGCTGGCAACGTCCTTGCTATCTAATCGGCGAAGGCTATGCCAAATCCTACCGTGAACTGATGGAAACAACGCCATGGGATCAATACGGCACGGGTCGTTATGAAAAATGCGCGGCCTGCATGGTGCATTGCGGG
>DNGD01000152.1 GCA_003486725.1 Rhodospirillaceae bacterium | reverse complement strand
TGGGCGCGGTATTTCGGGCTTACCAGTTTTTCGACCGGAAAATTCTCGGTGGTTTCGTTTTTGCCGCTGGGTGTTTCAATGGGGGGCATAAAAGGCTCTGTCAGGGTGAAGATTACAAATATCGGTTTTCTTTAAACCAGACAATGGCATCGGCGATAGCGGCTTCGGCGGGTCGGGGGGCATAGCCCAGTTCGCGTTTGGCTTTGTCGGACGAGAAGAACATTTTCTTCTTTGCCATTTTCAGGCCATCAACGGTGATAAACGGCTCTTTACCCGTGACGCGTGCGATTGCTTCCGCCGCGTAAGCCAGCGGGAACAAAGGCAGGCGGGGGATCTTGATGGTGGGGGCTTTGCGGCCTGTCAGTTTGGCTACAATCCCCAGAATGTCGCCAAAAGCAAGGTTCTCGCCGCCCAGAATATAGCGCTCGCCGATCCGGCCTTTTTCAAAGGCGAGCCAATGCCCCATCGCGACATCATCGACATGCGCGATGTTGAGGCCCGTATCCACAAAGGCGGGCATGCGCCCTGCGGCGGCTTCGACGATGATGCGCCCCGTGGGGGTCGGTTTGATATCGCGCGGCCCGATGGGGGTGGACGGGTTGACGATGATGGCCGGAAGGGCTTTTTCACGGATCAGCCGCTGCACGACTTCTTCGGCCAGATATTTGGATCGTTTGTAAACACCGACCATGTTTTCCAGCGTGACTGGCTTATCTTCGGTGCCGATCCCGCCCGTTGGAATGCCGAGCGTCGCGACCGAGCTTGTGTAGACGATCTTTTGCACGCCCGCCTTTTGCGCGGCCTTCATCAGGCTTTCGGTGCCGTCGATGTTGATGCGGTTCATGGCCGCTTCGTCAGGTACCCAAATTCTGTAATCCGCCGCCACGTGGAAAAGGGCATGGCAGCCTTGAAGCGCGTGTGTATAGCCTTCGGGATGGCCAAGGTCGCCTTCTACAATCTCGTAGTTTGTCAGGCCTTCCAGATTACGGCGATCGCTGTTCGGTCGGCAGAGAAGACGCAAGTGATGCCCCTTGCTTTCCAGCAAGCGGGCGACCGCCGCACCGACAAAGCCGGTTGCGCCCGTCAGAAAAGAAAGAGGAGGAGTCACCATGCGGCGCTAGCCTTTGATATTGTAAATGAAGGTCACCCATGTGCAAGGCGCAATGCCGGCGGGTTCTAACGTGGTGAGGGCCGCCGCGTTGAAGTTGTTTGCGCTCGTGACGATGCCGCTTAGCCCCCTGTCACGCCCAGGCCCGATGGCGCGGGAGACGAGGCCGATGCAATCATCGGTAGGGAGGGTCGAGTTAAAAACAACATAGAATGTCGTTGCCGTAACGGATCTAATTGTAACGGCTGTGCCCCAAGGGGAGATCGGGGTCGGCGGGGTTGCATCCGTTAACATGGAGCTGGGAAAAATCCCGGCGGTGACCATTGCTGGCGTGATATCGACGTTGAGATTGGCAAAGCCGCTTTGTGAACGATACAAAGTCCGCATGTTCTGAACGACGAGGGCCATATTTGTAACCGCCTGATTTATATTCTTATTTCTTGTTGTCGCGTTGACGGCACCCCATATGGCGGCCAAAACGATGCCGGTGATGCCAAGGACAATGGCCGCTTCTGTGAGGGTAAAGGCGCGGCGGCGGGGGGCTGGTTGGCGGGTGGCGTGAGACATGGCGAGAATCCCTGTTGTGAAGCCGCTAATATACCCGTTCTCCTTCTTAAAACAAGTTAACGAATTATCAACCCAAACTGCTGTTAATCATAGGATTGAGGGCTGGCCAACGCGTCAGCGCCTTCGGATGAAACGTGGTGGAATGATGCGATCTGGTTTTCTGCTTTATGCGGCGATGTTGGTGGCGCTTTCGAGTTGCGCCGAAGTAGATGTGCCAAAAGCGAAACCGGCGACCGGTCGCCTCCCGCAAGTTGCAGAAGTTCCCAGCGATGAGGAGACGGTTCGCGGTGCCGAGGATCCCCCCATCGTGACGTTGGAGCTTGGCACGCGTTTGCGTGAACGCCGCTTAAGCCGGACAGAAGAATTACCCGCCAATATTATCGTCCCCAATACGAACCTTAACGCGGTTCCCGTGACGGCAGCCTTGCAAGCGGTGCTGACCGGCACTGATGTCTCGCTGTCTTGGGAAACGGGAACGTTTGATAGCCGGCTTGTGACGGTCACCAACTTAAGTGGCTCCTTGCCCAAGGTTGTCGAGAAAATATGTTCCTCGGCCAAGGTGTTTTGCTCCTACCGTAGTGGGCTATTGGAGCTGAAGGAAAGAGAAACCTTCATTATCGATTTGCCTGCCGTTCCGACAAAAACCAGCGCCTCCGGTGCCGCCGCCAACACGATGGCGGATATGATCAGCGATCTGGCCGGCGAAAAAGCGCGTATTGATCAGCAGGGTGGCAACTTGCTTTACACAACCGATGTTGCCGGTAATGAGCAAGTTAAAGAGTATCTGCTGCAGTTGCGCCACGGGCGCCCGCTTGTGGTCATGCAGCTCTATATCTGGGAAGTTGTGTTGGATGGTGATCGCGGCGCGGGCATCAATTGGAAGAGCTTCAGTCTGGATGAATTCGGCGGCAATAAACAGAAACTGCTTTTAAGCGGGTTAACCGGTTTCTCCAGCTTGACCACACCGGGGGTTAGTCTGGGGGCGAAGCTGACGGGGCGTGTTGACGCTGAATCGGTCTTCCAGTTCTTGTCAACGCAAGGGCAGGTCCAAACCATCAGTAACCCGCAATTGACCTTTGTCTCCGGATCGAACGCCGAATTCCGCGTGGGCGGCAAGCGCCGCTATATCTCGGAAGTCGGAGCGGATAGCTCGCCATCCGGAACGTCTTCTTCGACGACCAGCACAAACACGGTTTCGACAGATAGTATCGATACGGGGCTTAAGGTCAACCTCGGCGGCACGTTTGAGTCTGGCATCATCTCCGCCGTGATGGATCTGGAGTTGCAGGATGTCATCAGCCTGAATTCGACGAAGCTTGAAAATGGCACCACGATTGACTTGCCGGAAACCTCGGAGCGCAAGGTATCAACTTCCTTGCGCGTGCGTCCCGGTGATAATCTGGTTCTGGCGGGGCTGGTCAGCTCGCGCGATACCAATGATCGTGACGGGATACCCATGCCGTTCGGTGGGTCGCTGACGTCCTTTGGGCGCGATCAACAAAAGAACAGCGAGCTTGTTATTCTGGTGAAGCCTTCGGTTGTGATGTTCAAGGACACTGAAGAGCCTGAAGACAGGAAACAGAAGAGCAAGCCGATTGATCAGGACGCCATTGTTATCGACAAAGATGGTGTCTCGACCATGGCCATTCCTGCCGCCCCTGCGCAGCCTGTCGCGCTGACGTCGGCAATCAAAGCTTCGGTTGCGCCGATGCCTGAACCTTTCTTCCCGTCCATTAAGCCGGAACTGATGGTGCCCGAGGCGCAGCCTGCATCGCTTTCCTCTGTGCCGATCACGCCCAGCGCCGATGGCGCGCCCGTTGACAAACGTTTGATGCAGCGCGGGTTTAGTCACGCGTTTGACGAGCTGATCACGCCAGCTCCCTCGCGAGCGAGTGGGGGAACGCCATGAAGTGTTCTATCTCCCGTTTGGTGTGTGTAAGTGTTTTGCTTCTCGCCGCGAGTAGCGGGGAGGCTTGGGCGGCGCGAGATGCCGCCTTCCTTGCGCCGGGCAGCGCAGTCAGCCGGAGCGGAGGACAGGCGGAAGAGGCGATTACTGTAGGGCCAAAAGCGGAAATCGATGTCGGTGAAACATCGCTGAATATCGGTCGTCGTGCCACGTTCTTTTTTGTCAACCAGTCGGACGGCCCCGTTGAAATCGAGAGCATTACGGCCAACGGCGACAGTAACGTCCGTGCCGATATCGTCTCAGACGATTGCAGCAACGAAAAAAAGA
>DNGD01000081.1 GCA_003486725.1 Rhodospirillaceae bacterium | reverse complement strand
AGCATCGGCTGCGCCCATTGAAGTTCCAGCGCCGAGAGTTTGGCCAGAACCTCTTGCCCCTTGGCGGTGATTTTCAGATGTGCCGAGCGACGATCCCGCGCCGAGGCTTGGCGATCCACATAGCCGCCCTCGATCAGGTTTTTCAAATTGTACGACGCGTTGGAGCCAAGGTAATAGCCGCGCTCGATCAGGTCGCGGACAGAGATATCCTCGTTTCCGATATTACACAGCATCATGACCTGCACGGGGCTGATATCGCGCACGCCCGCGCGTCCAAGCTCGAGGCGCACGACGTCCAGAAAGCGTCTGTGCATGCGCTCGATCTGGCGCGGCAGCTCTTGCAGTAAATGCGCGGTTTTGTTTTCAGTCTCGGTCATGCAGGGGAGTGTAGGGGCAAGTGGATAAGGATTGGTAAACGAAGGCTCTTGCCACCGGCGGTGGGTGTGGCACAATGCCCGAGTCGTCTTCCTTACCTCCTTATTCTTTGGGGTTTTTCTATGTCATCACATGCGCTGCGTTCTTTGGTTCTGTTGGTCCTGTTGCCGCTGGTTGCGTGCAGTACGCCCGCCGATAATGTGGATTATGACTCGCGTGGCACCGGCATGGCTAATCTGGGCAACATGATGCGCGAGAAGGGCGAGGTCGGCGCAGCCATGGATTTCTATCGTCGTGCCCTTGCGGCTGATCCAAAAAATCTGGTTGCGATCAAAGGGCTGGCCGGCGTTCTTGAACAATGGGGTGATAAGCAGGCTGCCGCCAAAACCTATAAGGATGGTCTCGCCTTTCACAAGAACGACGGCGAATTGCGCCGGAATTACGCCAGATTGCTTTTGGGCATGGATGAACCCGCCGCCGCGAAGCGCCAATATGAAGCAGCGCTTGATGCGGATAGCAGTGATCTTAAGGCACGCAGTGGGTTAGGAGTCGCTCTTGATTATTTGGGTGAGCATAAAAAAGCCCAAGCGCAGTATGAAAAGGTTCTGTCCAAGGAGCCGCGCAATCTGGCGACGCTCAACAATCTGGCTTACTCGTATATCCTGACGCGCCGGTATGATCGGGCGATCGAGGTGTTGGAGCCGTACGTCAACGACCCTTCGGCCACGGCAGCGATGAGGCAAAATCTGGCGCTGGCCTATGGCATGGCGGGGATGGATGTGGACGCCGAGCGCGTGGCGCGGATGGATTTGTCGCCCCAGAAGGTGCGCGAGAATATGGACTATTTCCGCCGTCAACGCGCCGAGCTGGCCGTGAGCACAGCGCCCTATGCGGAAGTCGGCACCTATGCGACGGAAGGCATGGCCGTCGCGCAGGCACAAAAGCTCCGCGCGCAGTTTGAGAAATCCGGTGGCGATCTGAAGCCCGTTGTCCTGCCCGAAGTCGCCACGCCGGGGGGCACGCCGCGCTTTGCCGTGCGGATGATGGGCTGCTCCCGCCCCTCGGACGTCACCCGCCTGTGCAAGACGCTGGCCGCATCGGGACTGCCCTGTGTAGCAAGAGGCAAGGGGTTGGAGTAGGTAAAAACCCTACTGGCGTGGGCGACTGCGTCGTTGCTGCGGTGCTCGAAGCCTCACGTACTTCGCGTATGCATCGGCTTCTGCGCTCCTCGCGCCTAGCATTCACCTCACGCCAGCGGGTTTTAGGAGACAGCTCTAAGCCAAGGAACGAAGGGGTTCGCGAATATCTTCCAAGAAGAATGGAGAAATCGAGGGTATTTGCGCAAAGCTGTTGTCACGTGACAAATCTTTGATAAAGACATGTTCTGCGGCTATGCTGCCGTCCGCCCACATTTCGTTTGGGATAGTCTTTATATAAACAAATCCTTGTTTCTCTCTTATGAGGCGTGAACGTGAATTGTCTTCCCGAATAAAGACCTTTGCATAATTGTATCCGTGTTTTTTCGTCCAAGCCTGAACCTTGTGATATGAAAGTTTGGCAATTCCACATTCACGATAGTTTGGATTAAGCCATGTGGCTTCCCACTCCGCTGTGAGGTCTTCTGGAGAACCAAACCTAGTAACCATCATAACGCCGATTAAATCATCACCCAGAAACGTACCAAAAATGCAGTGGTCACGCGTTTCTGTACACCAATCCATCCATTGCTTTTCTGTGAGACCATTTTCTCTTGTGTAGGAGGTGTTGAAATATTTTCCTTCACCAATATCTATTATTTCTTTTCGAAGAGTTCTGTAAGCAAAACTGTCACGTGCTGTTAGGGGTCTAACAGTTGGTTGGATGCAGCTAAAATTAAATGAATTAAAATTTATCATCTGTATTACCTTTTTTACTGTCTTTCTGTGGGGGGGCTTTTGCTGCGTCCCATGCAATGTTAAATGCTTGTCTATATGAATCCGCCAGTGGCGCAGAGTGCAGTACAACTACATAGGGAGCGGGAGTGTGAACAAATGATATTAATGCAAGACAATCCCCAAATGTATAGAACGCCGTTGGGGCGAGACTTGTGTCTGGCTGCCATTTGTAAAGATTGTAAGGGAAGTCTGACGCAAAGTTACTCTTGGTTGCCAGAATTCGAAATTTCTTAATGACACCTCTATCAGATAAATCCTGCATGCGCTTATAGTGAACGGTAGGATTCTTGCGATATTTCGATAATAGACGTTCGTCGGTAATACTAAGGCAAACTTCGCCGCCCTTAGTCTTCAGGTGTTCGTATAGAAAGTCATAGAACGCATCAAATCTATCGGGACCTTCAAAAATTTCAACTCCATCCGATTTTAATCTCACCCCCGAATTTTCCGTAAATTCCAATCCGCGGTCGTTGAAAGCGCGGGTGATATCCGCAATCGTTCCTTCGCGGGGTTGGACGTCGCCGCCTTCGATTTTGCGGATGGCTTGGGGGGTCAGGCCTGCCGCCTCGGCGAGCTCGTCTTGGCTCATATCGAGGAGGGCTCTTGCGGCTCTAATCTGGCGTCCAACAATCATTTTTCGCTCTACCTTTGTTTTATAATCTCGTGCGCTTCCGTCTCGTTTTATCCAGAAGACTCTTTCATTCATCCGTATCGATGACTTTGCGCAATTAAATCCACGCAATTGCGGGAATTACGGATATGTTTCTTTGCAAGATTATGCTGTAATAATTAAGCCCTTATTAATATGCGGATCGTAAGTTTCTAAAAAGGACACTATCACTTTCGTGAAAGTAATGCAATAGAACTTTTTAGTTGCGGAAAACGATATTTTTGGGTATTGTAGGGAAATCGAAGGGGAATAAACAAGACAAAAGCCCCCGCATAATAAGAGCAAGATTATTGGTAACTGTTTGTTCCACAAAGATTTTTAGATGGAGACGACCATGACAAAAACAACACCCTCCAAACGAAGCGAAATGCCAGCTGCCACGCGCGAGCATATGACGCAAGTTGCCGAGACGCTGAAAGTCACCTGTAGCGCCGATATGCCTCAATTTTCTGATAAAACGATGGCGCCTCAAGTCGAGCGCATTAATGACCGCGAATTGACTTCTATCTATGCCCTCCTTGCCTATGTTTCCTATAACCAGAATGTCCGCCAAGAAACAGTTCAGATGATCGTTGAAGCCGAGTTCGGCGTCGATCATGTCGCGAAGCTCCGCCGCGATGATTATATGAGAGCGATCGAATTCCTCGTCGATATGAAGATGGAAGAAATTATCAACTAAGATAAAGTGGACGAAATTATAAATTGGTTAGAGCAATATTTTTATCGAATCGATTAACAGCAACGTTGGATTAGAAACAATGACCATGCCTTTTGACAATTTTCTTTCGAATTGTGGATCAAATGCAGCTTCTAAACATTTCGCCGCTGCGGATTACGCGATCAAGAGCAATAATGTTCCTCGTATGAAAGAGGCGGCCAATGATTATATGTGGCTTGCAGTCGAAGGGGAGGATTGCTCGGCTGTTGCCAACATGGTCTACGTCGTTAGTAAGCTTTTTGACTTGGGTGAAGTGAAGGCGGCCACGACTTGTTTGGAGAAAGCCGTCGATCTTGGGTTGCCTGTAAAGCACTATATGGATAGATCTTCCAAAAAAAGTGGAAAAACCCCCGGACCCGCCTAAAATCCAAATTCCTGCTACGCTTATTTTCTTCCCGGAAGAGTTTGCGCTCCCTGCATCGACTGTGCTGTGCCGCTCCCATGAACCGTGTTCATGCGGGCGATTTGTTTGTCGATATACGTATTAATCATACCCACGCGGTTCTCGCGCACTAAAGATCGTACCGGATCGCCGTTGTTATTTTCCTCAGTCATTACATAACGAAGGAAGGGCCCCGTGACGCTTAGCGTCTGGTGGATGCCTGCGGTCAACGCCTGTGCCAGCATATAGTTTGCCGACGTGCCCATGCTTTGCTCGGCCAGATGCATCAAGCCCATCAAGCTTTCTTCGATCGAGCCGGCATGAATGGTGGTGATGACCATGTGACCGGTCGTTGCCGCGCGCAGGATTTGCTCGGCCGCGCGGGGGGTGCGAACCTCACCGACCAACAGGAAGCGCGGCGTCCAGCGCAAGGCGCGCTTCAGCGGCGAGGCCCAGTCTTCGTCTTTGTTGACCTGCACCTGATAGCAATAGCCATACTCGCCAATCGGCCCGTTCAGCGCGTATTCGACGGGATCTTCGATCGTGATGCCGACGCCACCGAAATTTTGAAGATAATCGTTGAGCAGCCCGAACGCCGTCGTCGTCTTACCATTGCCCGTCGCACCAGAGATGACGATGAGTCCGTCGCGCTGCCCCATGCGGCGCAAATGGGTGCAGATATGCTGGGCGATGTTCAAATCTTCCAGCTTGGGAACCTTCGCGCTGATGCGGCGCAGGACAACCCAGTCCTCACCGTTCGCCAAGCGTTGATAGGAGAGGCGGAAGCGCATCCCGTCATATTCGAACGAGGTATCGGGACTGTCGATCTGGCCGCGCATCTGGTTCGCGATGATCTCGATTTCGTTTTTGTAGATCTCCGGTAAAAGGCGCGTCCAGTTGTTGGTGTAGTCGCGCGCGGCGCAGCGAAAGCGCGCCGGTGCCGGATGATCGATGCGCAGATAAAGATCCATAAAAGCCAAATCGCGGAGCTTGTCGCTGGCAGGATTTGATTCATTGAAGAACATGGCGCAAAGGCTCCTTTATTTGCGGATCGGGGGCAGGGGCGGCAGCGGCGGGAGCGGTGGTAAGCCTCCCCCCATTCCATTACCATGCCCTGCGCCTTGATTCATTGGGGCCAGCGGTGGTGGCTGGTTGGCCAGACGCGCCGCGATACGGTCGATATAGGTGGACATCATGCCGATTTTGTTCTCGCGGATCAGCGAGCGGATCGGATCACCCGGCGAGTTTTCTTCGGTGAAGACATAGCGGACAAAGGGGCCGTCTTCCTTCATCGTCTGGTGGACAAGGGCGGTGAGACAGCCGGCCAGAATATCGGCGGCACCTTTGCCCATGGCTTGCTCGGCCATAAAGAGGAGGCCGACAAGGGCTTCTTCCGGCATGCCGCCGTGAAGCGTGGTGATGACGGTATGGCCTGTCGTCGCGGCGTGCAGCAATTGTTCGGCGGCGTTGGGCGTGCGAATTTCTCCGACGAAGATATAACGTGGTCCCCAGCGCAGGGTGCGCTTGAGCGCCGGTGCCCAATCATCGTCGTTCTTCACTTCGATCTGGAAGCATTGGCCAAACTCGCCGTGGCGACCCTTCATGATGTATTCGACGGGATCTTCGATGGTGACAGCTGTGCCGCCATATTCCTTCATATAGTCGATCAGCAGGCCCGCCGCCGTCGTCGTTTTACCGTGACCGGCCGAGCCGGAGACCAGAATAAGACCCTCGCGTTGCCCCAATGAGTGCAAATGGTTGCAGATATGCGGCGCAAACCCCAGTTTGCGAAGGTCGGGCAGTTCTGAATTGATTTGGCGCGCGCAGGCCCAGACCGAGCCGTCGGCCATCGTCTGTTTCGACAGGCGGCAACGCAGCCCGTCAATTGTCGTGGTGGCGTCGGCGTGTTCCTGCATCGCGGCTTTGATGGCGACGCCGAATTGCTCGACGGCCGGAACCAGATCGTTGGGAACCAGTTGGTTGAACATCGAGCGTGCCCGCTCGCGCGAGCGGTACATCGGATGATCCGTCCCATCGAGGCGGACATACAAATCGATGAAGGGCAGCTCGCTGAGTTTTCCAGTCATGGAGGGGAACCTATTAAAGAAGTTCTTTTTCGACAACGCGCCAGGACAGCGGCGATTCGGCGGGGAAGGCTAGTATTTCTTGCCCTTCTTCCGTTAAGATCGGCTTAAGAGGCTGGGCGGGCTCGGCCAGCTTTTCCAGCGTTATGGTCGCCGCGTTGACGGGCAGATCGTAAAAAGCGGGCCCGTTCAGGCACAGGAAGTTTTCAAGGCGATCAAGCGCACCAGCTTCATCAAAAATCTGAGCATAGATCGCTAACGCATTGGGGGCAGAGAATATCCCGCCGCTGCCTCGTGCGGATTCTTTGGCTGTGCGCGGATGCGGCGCCGAATCCGTGCCTGCAAAGAACATCTGCGCGCCGGACGTCGCGGCCATGATGATGGCTTGGCGGTCGGTCTCGCTCTTGACGATGGGCAGGCAGAAATGGTGAGGGTGCATGCCGCCTTCGAACATCGCGTTGCGGTTGATGAGTAAATGGTGCGCCGTGATCGTTGCCGCCAGTTTCCCACCGCTGATTTGAGCTTCGCTGACGATGTATTCGGCGGCGTGGCGGGTGGTAATATGCTCCAAAACGACTTTCAGTTCCGGAAAATTGCGGCGCATGGGGATCAAAACGCGGTCGATAAACACCGTTTCGCGGTCAAAGAAGTCGACGGCGGGATCCGCGACCTCGCCATGGATCAACAGAGGCATCCCGATTTTCTGCAGGCGGTCGAGGATGTGGGAAATCGCCTGAATATCCGTGACGCCGTCCTCGGAGTTTGTCGTTACGCCTGCGGGATAAAGTTTGGCCGCGAAAAGAATGCCTTCATTATAGCCGCGCTCCAGATCGTCCGGATCGGTTTTGTCGGTCAGATAAGCCGTCATCAGCGGGGTAAAGGTCATATGGGGGGGCAGGGCTTGCCGGATGCGCTCACGGTAGGCTTGCGCCGCCGCCGTTGTGGTCACGGCGGGCTTCAGGTTCGGCATCACGACGGCGCGGGCGAAATGCCGCGCGGTATAGGGCAAAACCGCCTTCATCATGGCTCCATCGCGCAGATGCAGGTGCCAGTCGTCGGGCTTGGGGAGAGTGAGGGAGGGAAGGGTGCTCATCGGCTTGTTCTTTCGAAAGGATTCGCGGTCAGTATACCCCAAAACAGGCAAGAAAAAAGAGATTGGTTAATGGGGGCGGAGATCGTTATATAGAAGGGATCAAAACCCATTTTTAGAAGCCTTAACCTCATGTCCCTTATCACGCCCCGCACGCCCTCCGGTACCCTTGAATTGTTGCCCCGCGATCAAATGGTTTTTCAGCATATGCTTGATGTCATCAGGCGGGGGTATGAGCGGTTCGGTTTTGTGCAGGTGGAAACCCCGATTTTCGAGCTAAAGGATGTTCTGCTGACCAAGTCGGGCGGCGAGACGGAAAAGCAGGTTTATTTTGTGCAGTCCACGGGCGCGATCCAGCAGGGTCACGCGCCGGACATGGCGTTGCACTTTGATCTGACCGTACCGCTGGCGCGCTATGTCGCGCAGCATGAGCGCGAACTGGCGTTTCCTTTTCGGCGTTATCAGATGCAGCGTTCCTATCGCGGCGAGCGTCCGCAGAAGGGCCGCATGCGCGAGTTCTATCAGTGCGACATCGATGTGATCGGCAAGGACAAGCTGGACGCGGCCTATGACGCCGAGCTTCCCGCCATTATCGTGCAGATTTTTACCGAGCTGGGCATCGGCGAGTTCACCATCCATTTCAGCAATCGCAAAATCCTTCTGGGGCTTTTGGAAGGCTGGGGTGTGAGCGATAGCGAAACGCAGAAACTTGTTTTGCGCGAGATTGACAAGCTGGACAAGATCGGCGCGGACAAGGTGCGCGCCTCGATGGTTGAACTGGGATTAAGCGACGATGTGGCCGCCAAGTTGTTGCAGCTTGTCGCGATGAAGGGCGGCAAGGATGAAATGCTAGCCGCGCTTCGCGGCTTGAACGCGACGAACCCTGTGTTTTTGGAAGGCTACGGCGAGCTGGAAAAGATGGTGTCCTCGCTTCGGGCGCTGGGCGTTCCCGAGGCGCGCACGCGCGTCAATCTCGCCATTGCGCGGGGCCTCGATTACTACACCGGCACCGTTTACGAGACGCTGATCGATGCGCATCCCGAAATCGGCAGCGTGTGCTCCGGCGGGCGTTACGACGATCTGGCCAGTATGTACACGAAATCGAAGCTGCCCGGTGTGGGCCTGTCGATCGGCGCGTCGCGTCTTTATGAGCAGTTGGCGGAGTTGAACTTGCTGCCGCCCGTACCGCACACCACGCAGATATTAATCACGCAGCTGGAGGCCGACCGCGCGAATGAGTATCTGGCTTTGGGCGCGGAACTTCGCGCCGCAGGCTTTACGGTTGAAAACTATCTTGAACCCGCGAAACTAGACAAGCAGCTGAAATACGCCGACAAGGCCGGTATGCCGCTCGCTATCTTGTTTGGTGGCTCTGAAGCGCAAGCGGGGACTGTTCTGGTGAAAGTTTTGGCCAAGAAAGAGCAGATCGAAGTGAAGCGCAGTGAGCTTGTCGCCAAACTTCGCTCGCTGCTTCAGGTTTAGAAGGTTTTTCGATTTTTGTCGTCGTAGGTAGCTTTTCATGACCCCACCCCGTTCAAAGCACAAAGGAAAGTCGGCATACGCTTCCGTGCGGCAGGGGGGCAAGAACAGACATGTTAAAAAGTATAAACCCTATCGCATGCGCGTGCCACAGGCGCTTTGGTTGGTGCCGCTCGCACTGTTGTTGGGGTTCGGCGGCGTTGTCGGATTCTTTGTGGGCGAGGAAATCCGCACCTCCAAGTTGCAGGCGCAGCATCTGTCCGCGTTGGCAAAGGAAGTGACGTTCGACGTGAGGGAAAACGCCGCGTCTGATTTCTTTGTGCCCAGCTTCGGGCCTTATAATCAACGGCTGGGGTATAGCTATCTGCCTTTCTTTGTGAAAACGCTTGAGAGCGATGATTACACCATTGTCGAGCAAGCGCGGGCCTCGGATCGGTATCATGAGCTGGTCGGCTACGGGATCTATCCTCTCTATCGTCCAAAAACAGAAGCGGGGTTAGCTCTTTATGATCGCAAAGGCAGCGTCCTTTATAAAACGTCTTATCCATCCCATGTGTTTCCCGACTTTAAAAGCATTCCCAAACTGCTGGTCGACACGCTTTTGTTTATCGAAGATCGTGAGCTGTTGAAGAAAAATGAAATCGTAACGCGCAATCCCGCGATCGAGTGGGACCGGTTTTTCTATGCCGCGATGGGACAGGCCGTTAAGGTTTTTGCGCCGAATGTCAATTTAGGCGGCGGTAGCACGCTCGCGACGCAGATTGAAAAGTTCCGTTTCTCGCCCGGTGGCCAGACCGGCGGCATCATGGACAAGCTGCGCCAGATTGCCTCGGCCAGTTTGCGCGTTTACATGGACGGCGAGGACACGGGCAAAGCGCGGGAGCGCATTGTTCTGGAATATCTCAACAGTACGCCGCTCAGCGCACGCCCCGGATTTGGCGAGATCAACAGCATTGGCGATGGTTTGTGGGCGTGGTTTGGCCGCGAGTTGAGCGAGACGGCAACGGCGCTTCAGCTGCCTGAAACCGATCCTGAGTCTTTGCGGCTCAAGGCTGCCGCTTATCGGGAAGCTCTGGGCCTTATTTTGGCGCAACGCCGCCCGACGTATTATCTCCTTACGGATCGCACCGCGCTGGATGATCTGACCGATCAGGCCTTGGAAAAACTGGCCAAGTTTGGTGTGATCAGCACAACTTTGCGCGATGCCACGCGGGCTTCGACCTTCCGTTTTTTGCCTGAGCCTCCGCAGCCGCCGCAAATGGCGTTTCTGGAGCAAAAGGCGACGAACGCGATGCGGGCCCATTTGTTGAAGATGCTGGGTCTGCGCAATTTGTATGAACTGGATCGCCTCGATCTGGCTGCCAGCAGCACGCTGGATCAGGCGACGCAAAAGGGGTTGACGGGCTTTCTTAAAAAGATGGGAGCTCCAGAGCACGTGAAAGCCATCGGGCTTTACGGGTTCCGGCTCCTTAACGAGAAGAACGATCCGGCCAAGATCAATTGGAGCGTCTTGATCTACGAGCGCGGCGAGCACGGCAACAAACTGCGCATTCAGGCCGATAATATTGATGCGCCGCTGGATATGAACGAAGGCGGAAAGCTAGATCTGGGATCGACCGCGAAATTGCGCACGCTGGTCACCTATCTTGAAATTGTGGGCGAACTTTATCGCCGTTATGCCGGTCTGTCTGTCGAGGATTTGCGAGAGCTGACCGAAGAAGCACCTGATGTTTTGACGTCGTGGGCGACGGTTTGGCTTTCCTCGCACCCTGATGCCTCGATGGATGAGATGTTGCAGGCGGCGATGGATCGCAAATATTCGGCCAACCCTTATGAAACGTTCTTCACTGGCGGCGGGGCGCACACCTTTGTGAACTTTGATCGCGAGGAAGATCACAAGTTTATGGATTTGCGCGAAGCGATACGCGATTCCGTCAATCTGGTGTTTGTGCGGCTGATGCGCGATATCGTCAATTATACAATCGCGCAGGGTCAACAGACGAAACAGGAATTGCTCAGCGATCCGGACCATCCTGCGCGCAAAGATTATCTTGAACGCTATGCGGACAAGGAAGGGACGACATTTTTAAACAAGTATATTACTGAATATGCCAGTTTGAAGACGGGCGATATCATCGAAAAGGTCACAAAGCGCGCGCATAAGGGCGCAACGTCGCGGGCGATTTTGTATCGCTCGATCATGCCTAAAGCTTCTTATGAAGATTTCGCGTCTTATATGAAACAGGCCGTCCCGACGGTTCATGATGAACAGCGGTTGCGCAAGCTTTATGACGAGTATCCTGTCGATCGCTATAATCTGGCGGATCGTGGTTACATTACGGGCGTGAACCCGATGGAGTTGTGGCTTGTCGCCTATAAGCTTGCTAACCCCAATGCCTCGCGCAACGCGATTTTGGCCGTGAGTAAGCCTGTTCGCCTTGAAAGCTATGCGTGGCTGTTCCATCCCAAGAAAAAGGGCGCGCAGGATACGCGCATCCGCATTTTGCTTGAGCTGGATGCCTTTGCGCGCATTCAACAGCGCTGGGCGCGTCTGGGGTATCCGTTTGAGAAGTTAGTACCAAGCTTTGCCACGTCGATCGGCAGCTCGGCGGATCGACCGGGCGCATTGGCCGAACTGGTGGGCATTCTGGTGAATGATGGCCTACGCAAACCGATGCTGC
>DNGD01000007.1:188-5198 GCA_003486725.1 Rhodospirillaceae bacterium | reverse complement strand
CAACGCCGCGATCAACCGCAACGGCTCCCGCCACATCACCCAAAAGCGTTTGCGCTTCCATCCACAACGGATGATGCCACGAGGGCGGAGTCCATGATCCGATTTGAACGAACGACCACAGAAAGACGATGGAAAAACCGGCGGCGGCGGCGATCAGCCGTTTGCGCGGCGGGCTTCCGGCGGGCGCGGCGGCATGGCGCTGCGTCCAGATCATCAAAAGCAAAAGCGCGCCCGATAAAACGGCGAACAGATCGGACGCCCATGGGCGGTTAGCGCCGAACGGCAAGGGGAGCAGGAGAAGGAGGAGGATAAAGCCCGTAAACCAGACAGGCTGGCTAGAGATGGTGGATAATAAACGGCCTTGCATCGATCCTCCTCAATCCTATTGGGGCTCAGGCGACCTTAATCGTGCTCTCCCCTTTTTTCCAGTTGCAGGGGCACAGGCCGCCATTTTGTAGCGCATCAAGGACTCGTAGCACTTCCCCAACGTTTCGTCCAACATTCAGGTCGGTGACGCTCACGAACCGGATAACCCCTTCAGGATCGACAATATAGGTCGCGCGCTGGGCCACGCCCGCTTCGGGGTCCAAAATGCCCAAGGCGGTGGACAGCTCGCGCTTCACGTCGGCCAGCATGGGAAAGGGCAAATCGGTCAGATGCGGGTGGTTTTGACGCCACGCCAGATGGACAAATTCGGTGTCGATGCTCGCGCCCAGAATCTGTGTGTTCCGCTGTTTAAAGGTGTCGTACATCTCGCCAAAGGCCGAGATTTCGGTGGGGCATACAAAGGTAAAATCCTTGGGCCAGAAGAAAACGACCAGCCACTGGTCTTTATAGCTGTCGTTCGACACGTCCTTAAACGCCGTCGCAATATCGCTGGAGACGGTCGCCTTCATCGAAAAAGACGGAAACTTTTGGCCTACACCGAGCATGAGATCCTCCACTGTTTAGAATTGTTCTAAAATATTATAGGTTGGTTGCGCATTAGGTGCAACATCCCTTCATGGTTTTTTGAGGCTGTTTTGACCATTGTGCACATAATTTGTGCCGTTTTTCTTGGCGGGGGAAGGGACAGAAGATATAAATAGGTTATCGCATTTTTTTATTATTCTCTGATCTTAATCTTTGCCTTCATTGCCAAGCTAACTCTTTTGGCATGGTCATCTGGTTTATTAGTGTTCCACCCAACCACATCTGCATGTCGAGGATGTGGTATACCATTTGGAATAAACCCAAGACCCTCATTCTGGTAATCAACAGCCAAAAGATCTACTCTACCCAAAACAGGCTTGTTAGGCGGGGCTACATACTTGTCTCCAATGTGCCAGATTGCAGCGTCGTTAATTTTTGTAGTCCGATAGGTTGAGAATGTAAGATTTTTAGGTGGTTTAAAAATGGACTGACTAACATTGCCTTTGATAAAGGCAGGATCAAAAATGAATCTAGAAAGTCGCTCGTTGGGAGCTACAATATTGCGTGGGTGAGGACATGTGGATTTAGTCATCGAGGGAAAAACCATCCTTAATCCAACCCGCAATCACAGCACATTCCGCTTCATCTCTGGGCAAATCAAAGCTTTCAATAAACAGGGTTTTCTTTTTCTTCTGGCCGCCATCTAGATATACGGAGGATATCTCACTGTTTTCTATTTCAATCGACAAGTACCTTTCCCCAGCTCTCCACTCAATGCTGTACCCCCCAACAGATGTTGGAAAAATGTTGGGAAACTCAACCCCACTTGGAAAACTTGCAGCTAAAATTTCTGCCGTATGGCACGATTCTCTAGAGATAGGTAGCGCATCATAGCCATCCCAATTTTCAAGCTGGTGGTTACGAAGTATTAGGTAAAGCGTTGCATTAAATAGGTCTGTGTTAAACAAATATGCTGAAGGGTGATCTTGTTCTATCAGCCAATCATCAATATTAGTTACTGTAAAGGGGCGTCGCTCATTCGTTGGCTGAAGACCTGTTTGTAAGGCGTGCATTCTCATTTGAACAGCTTCCTACATTCTGGTGTGTGTGAGGTGAAGAATATTTTATCTTTTATAGAATTAAGGGATAGCAGGACGTCCTCAATTGAGGAGTCCTTATCGAAGGGCTTTGTAACCTCAATGTCCAATAGAATTTGCGCACCACGTTCGTTGTTAGGCATGCCAGCCAAGGTCACGGTTCCCGTCGCTTTTTGTTCGCGGAAATTCAGAACCGTTTTCATATAAACATTGCTTATCTCGTTCTTTTCTAGTGCGTCGGGTAGCTTTGGGTATATTTCAAAATATTTATTCAAATCAAAACTAATTTCAGGTATTTCAATAACATTAATGTTCCGAACCGACATGGAAACGATTTTGGGTTCAGAAACAATGCTAGCAAAGCTGTTCCAACCTTCCAGCGTTTTTTTTATCGCCGTTCTCCCATCTTTATATGGCTTTAATTTATGATACGAGAAGCCATCCAATCTAGCCGTGTATAGTTCCAATTTATTGGTTGACCATATTTGGCAGCCGTGCTTCCAACTTTGATCGGGGGGCAATGCCTCTTCGGAAGAACCAAAATTTATTGTTTTCTGATGTGCTTCAATTGGCATGATTTCTGAAAAATCATTGCTAAGTTTTTCTCGAACTTTTTCAAATTCATCAACTGCCTCGTTCGGCAGGCGTTGAAAAGCAATATTAAAAATTGCCTCTTTAATTGGGGCGTTGTTGAATGTGGGATATTCTTCGTTTTCTTGTGACATAAGTATGTGCCTTGTGGTTTGATCCAGAAGTATATATCAAAGTACAAAAAGATAATTAATTTTTTATATCTTCGCCAAAGATATAGATGGTTAATAATCTGCCTCCCTTATAAAAGCAGGGGGGGATTGGAGAAAACATCCCTGTACCCCGCAGAAATCCTTACTTTTTGTCGCTCAGGCTTACCATATGCGAATGCGCACCGCCTGCCTTTACCCGAAGTCCGCAAGGTGACACGGGGCATGTTTTTTTGTTAGGGGAAAAAACTAACCCTAATCCCTAACCCGTCTGCCTTGACTTACCAACGGGGGAGGCCGAGATCATTTCTTCCTCGGCATACAGCAACGCTTCAAGTTCTTCTTCCGTCAAATTGGCGTAATCGGGGATGGTGAAATCCAACGGATCAAAATGCGTCTGATGCGGCGTGGGCAGCGACGCCATGTCCTTCAGCTTCGACAGTTTGTCGAAGATCGGCGCGGTGAAATTAACAAGCCCCGCTTGTTTGTTCCGTGCTTCCTTAACAATCGCGCGGCTGGCCAAGGGCGGACGCTGTTTCTTCTGGGCTTGCTGATGTTGCCCCGATTGCTGGTTCGCTTGCTGCGCACTCTTCTGTGGCGCAGCCTGTTGTGCGGCTGGTTGCGCTGCCTGTTGTGCTGCCTGTTTCTGGGCGGGCTGTTTCGCGGCCTGCTCTGTATTTTCCCCGTTGTCTTCAGCCCTATTGTCTTCGGCCAGCTCTTCTTCGACAAGTCTGGCTTCGGGTTTCTTTTGCGCTGGCGCTGCCTGTTTGACCGGCGCGGCGGCTTCGGCGGCATCCTCGGCTGCCATCACTTCGCTTTTCGCTCTGGAAAGATTCGCGGCCATATTGGCGGACATCGCCTTGCGCTGTGCGGCGGCTTTGGCGGCTTGCGGCAAAGCGCTTGGCGTGCCGGGGCCGCCATTACCGGTGCCATTGCCCGTTCCAGAGGATCCATTGCCGGTGCCGTTGCCTGAACCGTTTCCGGCATTGGGGGCGGGCATCGTCGATTTAGGAGCGGTGGTCTTTTCCAGCGACAAGGCCTTTGGTGCGCGCAAGGCAAGCTGCGAGACGGCACGTGGCAAAAGAGTCTGGGACAAAAAGCCACGCGGTCTGTTGTTCAGGCTGCCGTTCTTTTCGATCAGCGAAAGGCGCGGTGTGACCTCTTCGATATGGTGAACAAGGGACTCCAGCGCTTGACGCTTTGACGCGCCTTCCGAGCGTTCGTCGCCCGTGTTGTAATAGGACGCGTAGTCGCTGGCCTGTCCATAGATCGACGCGATTTGACGCGAGAGATCCGCGCCAAGCTGGCCAAGTCGGCCGACATAGGCTTGGAAGACGATGGTGCGAAGACGGGGCCAGCTGGTGGTTCTCTCGTTTTCTTCCTGCGCGATTTTGGCAAGGCGCGCTTGGCAGATTGACCGCGCGGCCATCAACTCGCCGCGCAGCGCGGCCGCGACCGAGCTCATATCCTCTCGCTTCTGGTTCAGGCGATAAAGGATAACGCCCGCGACAACGGACAGCGTTGCCATCAGAAAGAGAATGCCGGTGATGAGAAGCTGGAAGCGCTCGACAAAGGAAGGCGCGGGCACAAGCGCGGGCGGGGCGTCTTGAAGGGCGACTTCGGCCTCGTCGGCGGGTGCAGGATCAAGCGCGCCGGACATGTTGATATCTTCGGGTTTTTCGGGTGCCAGCGTCGCGACGGTATCGGCCGCCTCTGCCTTTTGCTGGCCTAACATAAGCGCCGCCGCATGAACATCTTCCGCGGTGGGCGAGACGTTATTGGCCTCGACTTCCTTCACTGCTTTGGTGTGCGCGTCGATTTCCGCCTTGGTCTTCGCCTCTTCGTCTTTCAGACGCGCCAGCTCGGCCTTGGCGGCGGCGGCTTTGAGGGAGGCTTCCTGAATGCTTTTTTCCGTAGCGGCGGCGGGAAGACGGCCCGCCCAGATCCCCAGTTTCTGATCTTGGGCGGCTTGCTCGGCGGCCAGATAGGGCGCGGCGTAATCGGAAGATTGCAGGCTGCCGCGCGCGCTCACGGCCAGACCGCGGCGCAGAAGCTCCATGCCGAAATCGGCCCTCGCTTCATTGCTGCACAATGCGAGCAAACGGCCTTCGCGGTCACGGTCTTTGATGCGGCAGCTGACGGTACCGGTGGCCAGCGCATCGACCACGGCGCGCGCTTGCGGCCCGTTCGAGGCGCTCATCTGCGGCGGGACAATCCCGAACAGGCGGACTTCATAGCCGCCGATCTTCAGGCGCTCGGCG
>DNGD01000007.1:0-149 GCA_003486725.1 Rhodospirillaceae bacterium | reverse complement strand
CTTTTTGGGGCGCAGGCATGACTTGGGCTGTGGCGGTTTCGCTCGCCAGAAGAAGGAGCGTTATTCCCATTAACCCTGTGCTAACGCGCATCATGATGTCTTGTGCCCTTCCGCCAATCTTGCGTGATTCTTTTACCTTACCTGAAGAG
>DNGD01000084.1 GCA_003486725.1 Rhodospirillaceae bacterium | reverse complement strand
GAAGCATTCAGGATTCGGCATTCAGCATTCAGGGAAATAGGAAAAGCATGAGCTCCCCGATTACGTCTCCCGCCCTTCACGGTTGGTTGATTTTGGATAAGCCGCTGGGGCTCACCTCCACGCAGGCGATCGGTAAGGCGCGCCGAATTTTGGGCGGCAAAAAGGTGGGGCATGGCGGCACGCTCGACCCCCTCGCCACAGGGATTTTGCCCCTCGCGTTTGGCGAAGCGACGAAGGTTATTCCTTACGTGATGGATGGGGAAAAGGAATATCTGTTCACCGTCACGTGGGGGCAGCAGCGCACCACCGATGATGCAGAAGGTGAAGTTATGACGGTAAGTGATTGCCGTCCTGACGAAAAATCCATTCGTGAGGCTTTGTCGTCGTTTGTAGGGGAAATTGATCAGACTCCGCCGACCTTTTCGGCCATCAAAATCGGTGGTCAGCGGGCTTATGACCTCGCAAGGGCGGGAAAACCGCCCGAAATGACCCCTCGAAAGGTCAGAATCGACAGTTTGGAGCTTCTTTCGATGCCGTCGCCGGACTGCGCGGATTTCAAGGTTCGGTGCGGCAAAGGAACCTATATACGGTCTTTGGGGCGGGATTTGGCCCTCAAACTGGGCACTTTTGGGTATATTTCGGCTTTGAGGCGGACAAAAGTGGGGCCATTCACCCTTGAAAATGCTTTTTCGCTGGAAAAGCTGCAAGAATTGTCGGATAACGGCCACGCCTTAACGGCATTGCTTGCGATCGGATCGGCGCTGGACGACATCCCGGGTTTGACCTTGACCGCAAGCGAGGCGCAGCGACTACGCGCCGGACAAAATCTTTTGATCAAGCCGCATCAGTTGGCCTTGATGGACTCGCCGGTACTTTTGGCGACGCATCAAGGCGTTCCTGTGGCTCTTCTTGAGGTCAAGTGCGGCTCCTTTGTCGTTTTGCGCGGCTTCAACTTTTAGAACTTATAAGGAGAACACGATGTCGATGAACAAAGCCCAAAAACAGGCTCTTATTGCCAAGCATGCACGCGAAAAAGGCGACACCGGTTCGCCAGAAGTTCAAGTCGCGATCTTGACACGCCGCATCAATGATTTGATGGCGCACTTTGACAAGAATAAGAAAGATCACCATTCACGCCGCGGTCTGTTGATGATGGTTTCTAACCGTCGCAGCCTTCTGGCGTATCTGAAGAAGACCAAGGTCTCGACCTATGAGAAGTTGATTGCCGAACTTGGTTTGCGTAAGTAAGAAATATCCTTTGTGTCACTCCCGCGAAAGCGGGGGTGACCCACAGGAAAAAGGCGAAGGCGGAATAGGCCGCATTCGGTTTGGAAGGAAGACGAAAACTTGACTGTCGGTTTGTTGGAGATATCGGATACCATTGCTGATCAGGACTTGAATGCGCTTGATGAAGGCCTTGCGGCGCATACAATTGACGAAAATGCGCCTGAATTGATCATTACCCGTCTTGCCATTTTGCAGCGCGATAAGACAGGGCGCGTCCAGGCAGGCTTGTGTGGAAAAAGCTTCTGGAATTGGACAAATATTGAATCGCTGTGGGTTGACAAATCCCTGCGCGGGCAGGGGCGTGGTCGTGCCTTGCTTGTGGCTGCGGAAGCTGAGGCGGCGCGGCGGGGATGTATCGGAGTTTACCTGTGGACGCAGTCTTTTGATGCGCCGGGGTTCTATCAGAAAATGGGGTATACACAATTTGCCGCGATGGATGATTTTCCGGTCGGTCACCAGCGGATCGGGTATAGGAAGATGATTGTGGGGGTAAAGAGATGAACTCTTTGCACCAAAGATCGTTTGACGTTTCTGATACGATAGAGACAGATGTCCATAAGGCGGTTAAGGCCGCTCTCAGCGATTATGCTGTTTCCAAGAATGTTCCTCCTTATGATGAAAAGGAATTATCAATCGTTCGCCGTAGTGAAAACGGCGAGGTTGTCGCGTGTTTGACGGGAAGAACATATTGGAACTGGCTTTGCATTGAATATTTGTGGGTTCATGAGACGTTGCGCGGGCAGGGCGTAGGCTCGGCGCTTGTCAAGGCCGCCGAAGATGAGGCGCAAATGCGTGGTTGTGTGGCCGTCTATTTGTGGTCGGAACATTTTTTTGGTCCCGATTTTTATCCCAAGCTTGGTTACACGGCAGTACTTGTCGTTGATGATGCGCCGATAGGTCATCAGTGCACGGAGTTTATCAAATATCTGGGCGGTGTCCGATGAACGCGATGGCTCATGACATGGTTGAAGTATCAGATACGATCACGCCAGAAATTGATGACGCGCTTTTGCGCGGTCTTACGGCTAATGCGATTGCCCAAAAGGCACCTCCTTATCAAAAAACAGAGCTTTCGATCGTTCGCCGCAATGAAGCGGGTGAGGTTGTCGCTGGCCTAACGGGCAAGACCGTTTGGGGCTGGCTTTATACGGATTCCCTATGGGTGGATGAACGTTTGCGCGGGCAGGGCGTCGGCTCGGCTTTGATGAGGGCGGCGGAAGACGAAGCGATCAAGCGTGGCTGCCATAGCGCCTATGTGTGGACAGAGAGTTTTGAAGCGCGCGGGTTTTATCCCAAGTGCGGTTACCAAGAATACGCCGTGATGGATGATTTCCCGATGGGGCATCAGAAAATCGGGCTGAGGAAGAAGATAAAGTAGGTCAAAAGTTTCTCCCGCTTTAATCGGCGGGGACGTGTTTTTGGGGCGAAGCGACACAGCCGCAAGAACATTAGAGTTTCATGAAGTGTGTCGCAGCATGAAAGCCGCAAGCCATGGGGGTTTGCGGGACGTCAAGAAGTCAAAGAGAAAGACGGAATGAAAATGTTTACAGTCTATCGTAAAGAAATGGAATGGGGCGGGCGCAAGCTTGTTCTTGAAACAGGCAAAGTCGCGCGTCAAGCCGACGGCGCCGTGATGATCACCATGGGCGGCACCGCCGTTCTGTGTACCGTTGTGGGCGCGAAGAAAGCGAAGCCCGGGCAGGGATTTTTCCCGCTGACGGTTAACTACCAAGAAAAGTATTTTGCGGCTGGCCGCATCCCCGGCGGGTTCTTCCGTCGCGAGGGTCGCCCCACCGAAACGGAAACGCTGGTTTCGCGTTTGATCGATCGTCCGATCCGTCCCCTGTTCCCCGAAGGTTATTTGTGTGAAACACAAGTCATCGCCACGGTGCTCAGCCATGATCTGGAAAACAACCCCGATATGGTTGCGATGATCGGTTGCTCGGCGGCGCTTACGCTCTCCGGTATTCCGTTCCTCGGCCCGATTGCCGGTGCGCGCATTGGCTATATCAATGGCGAGTACGTGCTCAACCCGACGATTTCGCAACTCGAAGAAAGCTCGCTTGAGCTTCTCATCGCGGGCACCAAAGAAGGCGTCTTGATGGTTGAATCCGAAGCCAAGGAGCTTTCGGAAGAAATCATGCTCGGCGCTGTTGTGTTTGGTCACGACCAGATGCAGGCCGTGATCGACCTTATCATCTCGCTTGCCGAAGTCGCTGCGAAGGATCCTCGCGATCTGCCGCCCGCGCCTTATGATCGCGCGGCGATGATTTCCAAGCTAGAAGGCATTATCGGGGCTGACCTGAAGGATGCGTATAGCGAAACAGCCAAGGGCATTCGTTATACCAAGCTGGATGCGATGAAGGAAAAGGCGCTTACGGCGCTGGCTTCTGAAGAGATGGTTGCTGAGCATGTGCTCGATGCCATCGACACGATGAAGTACGATCACGTTCGCGCGATGATCCTTGATACGGGTCGCCGTATTGATGGTCGCGACACCAAGACCATTCGTCCGATCGTGGGCGAGGTTGGCTTTCTGGATCGCACGCATGGTTCGGCACTCTTCACACGCGGCGAGACGCAAGCGATTGTCGTCACGACGCTGGGCACAGGCCAAGATGAGCAGATCATCGACGCCCTGACCGGTGAGTATCGTGAAAGCTTTATGCTGCACTACAACTTCCCTCCCTACTCGGTTGGTGAAACGGGCCGCATGTCGGGCCCCGGTCGCCGCGAAATCGGTCATGGCAAGCTGGCATGGCGCGCGCTGCGTCCGCTGCTTCCCGCGAAAGACAAGTTCCCGTACACCATTCGCGTGGTATCGGAAATCACCGAGTCGAACGGCTCGTCGTCGATGGCAACCGTTTGCGGCACTTCGCTGTCACTGATGGATGCTGGCGTTCCTTTGGCACGTCCTGTTGCGGGTATCGCGATGGGTCTGATCAAGGAGCCTAAGGGCTTTGCCGTTCTGTCCGATATTCTGGGTGATGAAGATCA
>DNGD01000172.1 GCA_003486725.1 Rhodospirillaceae bacterium | reverse complement strand
GCGCCGCGCCAGCCATAGATGGATTGGTCCTCATCGCCGACGACGCAGATGTTTTTCGATTTTTGTGCAATTAGGCGCAGCCACAGATACTGCGCGACGTTGGTGTCCTGATACTCATCGACCAGCAGATATTGAAAGCGGTTCTGGATTTGCTCCAGCACGTCGGGGTGTTTACGCATCAGCGTGAGGTGGTGGAGAAGCAAATCGCCAAAGTCACAGGCGTTCAGCTCCAACAGGCGATCCTGATACATCTTGTAAAGCTTCGGCAGCTTACCGTTTGCAATATCGAAGCTATCATTGCTGACATCATCAGGCAGCAGGCCGCGATCTTTCCACCGCTCGATATAACCAAGCACGACGCGCGGCG
The DNA here is from genome assembly GCA_003486725.1 of Rhodospirillaceae bacterium. Lineage (GTDB taxonomy): Bacteria > Pseudomonadota > Alphaproteobacteria > UBA9219 > UBA9219 > UBA8914. The sequence goes on along the minus strand of DNGD01000172.1, from coordinate 6,850 downwards.
GTGATTTCTTGTCGTCGATATTCTCGGCTTCCAGCAGTTGCTTGATAAGGCGCAGCTGATCGTCCGTTCCCAAAATGGTGAAGGAGGGCTTGAGGCCGACGCGTTCGGCATGGGGGCGCAGCAAGCGCGCGGCCAGCGCGTGAAATGTTCCAAGATACCAACCTTCAACCGAGCGCTCACCGAGCAGATGAGAAACGCGCTCACGGATCTCGGCGGCGGCTTTGTTTGTGAAAGTCACGGCCATGATCTGCGCAGGCACAGCCTTGCCCGTGGCCAGCAAATGCGCGAGCCGTGTCGTCAGCACGCGCGTCTTTCCTGTCCCTGCGCCGGCGAGCACGAGAACTGGGCCATCAAGCTGCTCAACCGCCGCGCGCTGCGCGGGGTTCAACCCTTGCCAATAGGGAGATTCGGGCTGTTGATTTAATGCGCTTAGAGTCATCCGTAATGGCTAATCCATTGAAGTCCCTTGCGCAAGGCGATTGTGCTGCGTTATTGTACCCATGCCATTATGATGGATTTATGATGGTCTCTCTTCTTCAGCCCCACCAATCGCAGCAACTGGAAGATTTCCTGACCCTTGTGTTTGGGGAGAGCTTTCGGCCCCTTGCGCAGGCCTATATCAGATGCATGTTTTCGGATGATTACCGAAAGCCTGCTTTTTTGGTGTGCCAAGAAGATGGCACGATCGTCGGTGCGGCGGCGGTATCCGAAGAGTTTTTTACCGTCAACACTTGGGGCATCAGCTGGATGGCTGTTCATCCCGATCACCAAAACAAGGGCATCGGCTCGCAGGTGATCGAAGCGTGTGTTGACGAAATTGCGCAGCGGATCAAGGTACCCTCGACGGTCATTTTATCCGTTTATAACGACGATGCTGCGTTTTACCTGAAGAACGGATTTTCCGGTACGACCCCCGATCATGAAACGGGCGTGTATTTAAGCCGGATGGTAAACCCACGCGTTCTTCACTAAAATAATCCCTTACTCTGCTTTGTCCGCCGTTACCGGCACGACTTTATTGCGGCCTGTTTGTTTGGCTTTGTACAGAGCACCATCGGCGCGGCCAATAAAGGAATCTGCTTCCTCGCTGGGGACATATTGTGTGGCACCCATCGAAATGGTGACGACGCCCAGATTTTCATTGGTGCGGCGGCGGCGCACTTGTTTTGTAGCAAGGATGTTGCGCAGCTGGTTTCCGACGCGTTCGGCATCTTCCACGGTGGTTTGGGGGAGAAGAATGATAAACTCCTCGCCACCATAACGGGCAATGATATCGCGGCCTTTCAAGTTTTCAACCAAAGTCTTGGCGACCAGTTTCAAAACTTCGTCACCGACCAGATGACCATAGGTGTCGTTGAACTTCTTGAAATAATCGATATCGCACATCAGCGCCGACAAAGGTGTGCTGCTTTCCGTGCATTCCAGTGTGATGCGCTGCAGTTCGTTATCGAAATACTTGCGATTGCCCACGCCCGTCAACGGATCCACAAGCGAGATTCTGCGTACCTCGTCGAGGTTATAGCGCATCTCGGTCAGCTGCTGCGTGGAGTGCACCAGTTGGGTTTGGAGCCGCTGGTTTTGCTCGGCCATGATCCGCGTTTCGTTTGCCACGCGGGAAACGGCCGATTTGATCTGATCCATTGAAACGCCGGATTGCAGAGTGCCGGAGAACGTGTCCAGTGTTTGGTGGTATTGGCTGGATTCACTCGCCGATGTTTCCAACACTTGCATCACCGATTTAATTTCATCAGCGATATTGGCAGAAGTCGTCTGGATCACCTTGTTTTCAGCTTCAAGGCTAAGATGGGCAGTGAATAATTCGTTGCATTGTGCCTGTGTAAGTCCGCCCTGCTCGTCAATCAACATCCCCATCGACATTTTCAGGTTGGGGTTATTGTTCGAGAAATATCCGTAATAGACGGCAAAGTTGTCGGGCGTTGGAGCTAGGCCGTGCGCAGACATAAGATCCATTGCCTGCCTGGCCCATAGATCCGGCGTTATATTATTCTGACTGTCGTTCACGGGCGATCCTTACGCGAAGATTTGATTCGGGTTTGTTTAAGTTATGCAAAAAATAGCTCTTTGTACAGAGCGTTAGAGTCCTTGTACCAGGGTTTCCCATTCCGCTTCATTCAGGACTTTTACGCCCAATGCGGTGGCTTTGGCGGCTTTGCTTCCCGCATCGGCTCCGGCGATCAGATAATCGGTCTTTTGGGACACGGAACCGGCCACCTTGGCCCCAAGGCTTTCGGCCTTGGCCTTGGCCTCGCTGCGTCCCATATGGGTCAACGTGCCGGTGAAAACAACCGTCTTGCCAGAAAGCGGCGATTCGACCTCTTGCACGACATAGGGCTGGATCGACAGCGTCTTTTCCAGATCGGCTAGTGCCGTCAGGTTATGCTCCTCAGCAAAAAAGGCAACGATGTCACGAGCAACCAGCGGCCCAATCTGGTCAATGCCGGTTAAATGCTGCCAAGCCTCGCTGGTCTCGTCCTGTGCAGCGATCATGGCGGTGCGTAAAGCGGGCAGGGTGGGATAATGCCTTGCCAGCAGCTTGGCCGTCGCCTCGCCAACCTGACGGATGCCCAGCCCGTAGATCAGCTTGTCGAGCGGAATGGTGCGGCGAGCCTCTATGGCATCCAAAAGTTTCTGTGCGGACTTCTCGCCCCACCCCTCGCGCACGGCCAGAGCGTCGCGATGACGGGCAAGCGCAAAAATATCGGCGGGGGACTTGATGAGGCCGTCCTCCATCAGCTCGCGCACGCGGCGCTCGCCAAGCCCTTCGATGTTGAACGCATCACGGCTCACGAAATGGCAAAGCCTCTCCACCGCTTGCGCGGGGCAGATCAGGCCGCCAGTGCAGCGACGCACCGCCATGCCATCCTCGCGCACGGCGAGCGACCCACATTCGGGGCAGTGGTCGGGAAACACAAAGGGTTTAGATGTTTTTGGGCGTTCGCTAAGGACAACTTCGACAATCTGCGGAATAACATCGCCGGCGCGTTGCAAGATGACGGTGTCGCCCTCGCGCACATCCTTGCGTGCGATCTCGTCTTCGTTATGCAAGGTGGCGCGGCTGACCATCACGCCGCCGACATTGACTGGCTCCAGTTCGGCCACAGGGGTGAGGGCTCCCGTGCGGCCTACCTGAATGATAATCTTGTTCAGCTTGGTTTGCGCTTTTTCGGCGGCAAACTTGTGCGCAATCGCCCAGCGTGGGGCGCGACTGACGAAACCAAGCCTTGCCTGCAGCGCAAAATCATCGACCTTATACACTACGCCGTCGATATCGAAGGGCATGGTGTGACGCTTCGCACCGATATCGTTGTAATAGGCGATGATCTCTTGCGTCGTCTGGCACAGTTTTGACGGCTCATTCAGTGCAAAGCCCCAATCATTGAGATGCTTGCGCAAATCTTGCTGCGAGGCGATGCCGTTTGAGGAAACCTCGCCCAGCGCGTAGGCAAAAAAGGAAAGAGGCCGCTGGGCCGTGATCGAAGGATCAAGTTGCCGAACGCTGCCCGCCGCCGCGTTGCGTGGATTGGCGAAGACTTGTTCTTCGTCTTTTTCGCGCTGAATGTTGAGCGCAAAGAAATCCTCGCGGTTCATGTAAATCTCGCCGCGCACTTCCAGAATGTCGGGTGCGTTGCCTTTCAGCTTGTGCGGCACGTTCTTGATCGTCAGCACATTGGCCGTGATATTCTCACCCACCGCGCCATCACCGCGCGTGGCGGCTAGAACAAGCTTGCCGTGTTCATAACGCAGCGAGGCAGAAAGCCCGTCGATTTTCGGCTCGGCCATCATGGGGATCGGGGCACTGTCGGGCAGGTTCAAAAAGCGGCGGATGCGGGCGACGAAATCAACAACATCCTCATCGGCAAATGCATTGCCCAGCGAGAGCATCGGCACGCTGTGCGTGACCTTGCCAAAACCGGCGGCGGGTGCAGCCCCGACCTTCTTTTCAGGGTCTTCGGAGGGCGCAAGATGCGGGAACGCCTCACGCAGCGTTTTGTAACGTTGACGCAGCGCGTCGTAGTCTGCGTCCGAAATCTCCGGCGCATCTTTTTGATGATACAAAAGATCGTGACGCGCAATCTCCTTCGCCAGCGCGGCCATTTCGGCGGCGGCTTCAAGGGGAGTGGGGAGCGCGGGGGGGAGGCTAATCATAGTTTTATTTCTCTCACACACATAATCCGATTTTCATCGGAAATATTCTGAGCAATTTTGGCAAGCTTGCTAATTGTGATTGGACGTTGACCATTTTTTTGAAGTTTATTTGAGCTTTTCCATACTATGTTGCCTAGGCCAGAATAGATTTCTTTGATATGTTTTCTATCTACAAGCTGTAATGCAATTAGATAATCTGGTTCTGATGAAAGAGCAAATCTTGACTGACCACCAGTAAATTTGATTTGAACAAGTTTTCCATCCTTAGTTTTGGCGTCATGCCCTTCGGCAGAAGGCGGGAGTAAATCAAGATCATACATGTATGCTGCAATGACTTCCCCTATACTGCCAACAAGGTGGCCATCGGGAGTAAATTTACGTTTTGGAAATATATGTTCAAGCTCATCGACAACAGTGTATAATTTTGCGATCAGATTTTGAACTTGTTGCCAGTTAGGGTGATTCATAGCTTCATCTTCAGTTGGGAAGGGATTAACAAAAAAAGTAACTCGTCATTGCGAGGAGGCCGAAGGCCGACGTGGCAATCCAGTCTGCCGCGCGTCTGCGCGGCATAAGACTCATATGCGCGGCAGACGCCGCGCGCTGGATTGCTTCGCTACGCTCGCAATGACGCGTGAGGTTAGGCCAAGCCATCATACAAATCATTCCATTCTGGGTTCATGGATTCAATCAAAGCCAGTTTCATTTTTCGTGATCCGGCTTTTATCTGTTTCTCCCTTTCGATAGCGTTTGGCATTGTATCACAGTGTTCGTAATAGACCAGCATTTTGCAGTTATATCTTTTGGTAAAGCCAGCGCCTTGCCCCGTCTTGTGTTGATAAATGCGTAGGCCAAGGTTTGATGTAACGCCCGTGTAAAGGGTGCCGTTTTGCATGTTTGTCATTATGTAAATGGCTGGCTGTTTCATTTGCTCTAATCCATTATCATATTATCTTATGCCTCACGGACGTTGGCAGTCTGGATTGTTTCCCCCCGCTTTTGCGGGGGTCGCAATGACGGGATGAGGTCACGCCCTCGCTTTTTTCTTGGGGGCGGGGGCGTGATCCCCCATCAGCGCCCTTGCCGCGTCGCGGGCGGCGTCGGTTGTAGCTGTGCCCGCCAGCATACGCGCGATTTCCTCGATGCGTTCATCGCGGGACAATGGCTCAACGTTCGTTGTCGTCGTTTGGGCCTTCGTGCTTTTGCTGACGCGTAAGTGATGGCCGCCCAACGCGGCGACCTGCGGACTATGCGTGACGACGAGCACCTGAACATCGCGTCCGAGTTTGGCGAGGCGTTGCCCTACGGCAGAAGCCGTCGCGCCGCCAATGCCGGCGTCGACCTCATCAAAAATTAGCGTCGGCACAGGATCGGCTTTGGACAAAACAACCTTGATGGCCAGCATAAAGCGCGAAAGCTCGCCGCCCGAGGCGACCTTCGCCAGCGGCGCAAGGGCATGGCCGACGTTGGTTGTCGCCATAAAAGCAATGCGATCCATACCATCGCCATTCCATGCGTTTTCTTCAAGGCGCGTCACGGTCGGCTCAAATACGGCGCGCTCCAGTTTCAGCGGCGGCAGTTCGCGCATAATATCTTTGGCCAGTTTTTCAGCGGCCTTTTGGCGTTTCTCGCTCAGTTCCTCGGCGCGTTTGACATAGGTGGCGCGAGCGATTGATACGGCCTTGGATAGAGCAGAGAGCTGCCCGCTTTGATCGGTAAGCAGAGCAAGGCGTGCGCGCAAATCTTCATGAACGGCGATCAGATCATCCGTATTGTGGCCGTGTTTACGCGCCACGGCACGCAATTTGAACAGTCGTTCCTCGATTTTATCAAGGCTTGCGCCGTCATTATCAATCGAGCTGCCGAACCGCGCGAGTTGCGCCGTTGCTTCATGCGTTTCATTAAGGGCGCGATCAACGACGGTCAAAATCTCGGAAAGGGCAGGCGCTTTGTCGGCGATCCGTGCCAGCGTTTTTCCGGCGAGTGCTAATTGTGACGCCGCACCGCGATAACTACCCAACGCTTGCTCGGTGGTCTGGATGGCATCCAAAATCTTTTCACGATGTTGCAACTGCGTGCGCTGTGCAGCCAGCAGTTCGGTTTCCTTGTCCTGCGGGGCGAGATCATCCAGTTCGGCGACGGCGGCTTTTAAAAACTCTTCTTCGTTTTGTGTGCGTTCATGCAAGGCCAGCGCTTCATCATAAGCGGCGCGCGCACCATGCCAATCGGCAAAGGCTTTGGCGGTTTGCTTTTTTAGTGCCCCTGCGCCCGCATAGAGATCAAGGATCGTTCGATGGTTTGAGGCGTTGAGCAGCCCGTGCGTTTCAAACTGTCCGTGAACCTCCAAAAGGCACTCGCCGATTTGTTTGAGGAGCGACACGCCGATGGGCTGGTCGCACAAAAAGGCGCGGCTCTTGCCATCTTTGCAGATTACGCGGCGCAGGATCAGCGGGTCTTCGGCGGCAAGGCCCTGTTCTTCAAGTAAAACATTAAGATCGCCGTGCAACGCATTTGAAAATATGGCGGTTACTGAGGCTTGATTGGCGCCCGCGCGGATCAGGCCGGCATCGCTGCGCGCGCCCAGCGCGAGGGACAGCGCGTCCAGCAAGATCGATTTACCTGCGCCTGTTTCACCCGTCAAAACGTTCAGCCCGCCTTCAAACGAAAGCGTCAGCTTATCGAT
>DNGD01000077.1:12960-14354 GCA_003486725.1 Rhodospirillaceae bacterium | reverse complement strand
AAATCGGTTGTCCCGAGGAGGCCGCCTTCGTACGGAGCTTCCTTAATCTAGACCAATTTGATGCCTTGTTGGCGGAGATGCCAAATTGTGAATATCGTGACTATCTCGTCCATTTGTCAGAAGAAACGCGAAAGTTTGAAAGTGCGCAATGAACAAGGACAAAATACCTTTTAATCGCCCTAACTTGACGGGAAAAGAAATTGATAACATAGCCGCAGCCATGGCGAGCAGGCATCTGGCTGGCGACGGCCCCTTTACCAAACAGTGTCACAAATGGATCGAGCAAAACACGGGCTGCGCAAAGGCTCTGTTGACACATTCTTGCACAGCCGCGTTAGAAATGTCGGCCTTGCTGCTGAATATCCAGCAAGGCGATGAAATCATCCTGCCCTCCTACACCTTTGTTTCAACCGCCAACGCCTTTGTGTTGCGGGGCGCTGTGCCTGTCTTCGTCGATATTCGCGAAGACACCTTAAATCTGGATGAGACGCTGATCGAGGAGGCTATTACACCGCGCACGAGGGCCATTGTTCCTGTCCATTACGCGGGGGTGTCCTGTGAGATGGACACCATTCTTGAAATAGCACGTCGGCATCATCTTATGGTCGTTGAGGATGCGGCTCAAGGGGTTATGTCCAGCTACAAGGGTCGAGCACTTGGTAGCATCGGCGATCTGGGCACCTATAGCTTTCATGAAACCAAGAACATCATTTCCGGCGAAGGCGGCGCATTACTCGTCAATGCGCCCACATTAACCGCGATGGCCGAAATAATTAGAGAAAAAGGAACAAATCGAAGCAGTTATTTCAGAGGCGAGGTTGATAAATATACATGGCAAGAAGTGGGGTCTTCCTTTCTCTCTAGCGAACTTATTGCGGCTTTCCTCGCGGCACAGCTAGCGGAGGCCGAAGCCATAACCGCCATGCGCATGACTTGTTGGGCACATTACCATGCCGCTCTGGCTTCTCTTGAGGCACAGGGAAAGATTCGAAGACCCATCGTGCCGAAAGATTGCCAGCACAACGCCCATATGTATTACATATTACTAGAACAAGGGATCGATCGTCAGGCTGTTTTGCAGACATTAAAATGTCATGATATTTACGCGCCATTTCACTATGTGCCACTTCATTCATCTCCAGCGGGACAACGTTACGGGCGGGTTCACGGCTCGATGGATGTCACGGATAAGCAGTCGGAACAGCTCGTTCGTCTACCACTGTGGGTTGAACTTTCACCGGATCAGCAAGAGCGGGTTCTGGATGTCCTTACGCAGGCCATCGCTTGAAATAGATGAGCTGACAGTAACCGAGTGCACCCACCAGCCTTCGCCCTTGCGGGCACACCCTCCACGACACAATATTTCAAAAAACGCACATTAATGATTGTTTTAC
>DNGD01000077.1:0-12863 GCA_003486725.1 Rhodospirillaceae bacterium | reverse complement strand
ACGCGCCTGCTGATCAGCCTCGCGCTTTTCCTGATCACCCTCGGTTTTGCCAGCCTGAATGCTTATGACAGCATCGGGGCAAACATCACCTTTGCCGCGCAGGAAATGAAGGGCAATTTGTACCAGCGCCCCGTGGCCAAGATCATGCTCGCCGCCGCACAAATCCGAGTCGAACTTAGTAAGAGCAAGGTGGACACCGCGTTGTTAGGCGACAAAGTTGCGCTGATCAACGGGCAGATGGCCGCGCTTCAAACAGCGCAAGATGCTGTCGGCACCGATCTGCAATTCACCGATGAAGGCCTGAAAAGCCGTGGCCGCGATGGTCTGAAAATGGAAACGATCGTAGACAAATGGAAAACGCTGTCTGCCACTATCGATAAGGCCACCGATGCGGGTGTCGCGTCGTTTATTGCCGATATGCGCGGCCTGATCGCGCATTCGGGCGACACATCGAACCTTATTCTCGATCCCGATCTGGACAGCTATTACCTGATGGACATCACGCTGCTTGCCCTGCCCCAGACTTTGGACAGGCTTTCGGTGATTGGCTCGACGATGCTGCCGAAACTTGCGGCGGGAGAGCTTTCCAAAACGGATGCGACCGAAGCCGCCGTGATGGCGCGCATGTTGGCCGAGTCCGATGTGGGTCGCGTTGTTGCGGATATGGATGTATCGCTGAAGGAAGATAAAAACTTTTATGGCGTGAGCGATTATTTCCAGTCAACCAACGCACAGTTCTTCACCCCCTATACGGATAAGAGCAAGGCGCTTGTGGCTACGCTGGAGGCTGCCTCGAAGGGCGAGACTGTGACACCGGCTCAACTTGCCACCGACACGCTTGCCGCGCTGGAGACCGCAACGTCGTTTCTCAATTACGGCTATGACGAGCTCGACAAAATGCTGGCCACACGCATCGGAAGCTATCGCGCACAACAAAGACAGTCCATCATGGTTTCTCTGGCGGGGGCGTTCGCGTCCTTCCTGTTCTTCCTTGTCATCGTGCGTACCATTACAAGGCCGCTCAGGACACTGACGGGCACGATGCAGGAGCTGACCAACCATAATCTGACCGTCGAGGTGCCGTTCGCGCAGGCGAAGTCGGAAATTGGCGAGATTGCGGCCTCTATTCAGGTGTTCAAAGAAAACGCGCTGAAGATCGAGACCATGAAAACCGAACAGATCGAGATGGGTCATAAAGCCGAGGCCGACAAAAAACGCGCGATGAACGACATGGCCACCAGCTTTGAGTCATCTGTCGGCAGCATTGTTCAAACGGTTGCCTCTGCGGGCACCGAGCTTCGCGCCAATGCCGAGGGATTGGCACATACTTCATCCGAAACCAGCGAACAAGCCGCGCATGTCGTCATGGCTAGCAACATCGCGACGACCAGCATTCAAACCGTCGCCTCCTCTGCCGAAGAACTCAGCGCATCGATTGGCGAGATATCAAGGCTTGTGGGCAATTCGTCATCCATGGCCCAACAAGCCGTTGCGCAGATCAAGCGTGCAAATGAAACGGTACAGGGGCTTGTGACAAGCTCGGCAGAAATTGGCGATGTCGTTCAACTGATCAACGACATTGCGTCGCAAACCAATCTGCTTGCACTCAACGCGACGATCGAGGCTGCGCGTGCGGGCGAAGCGGGCAAAGGCTTTGCCGTCGTCGCGGGCGAGGTCAAAAATCTGGCCGCACAAACGGCGAAGGCCACCGAGGAAATCAGCGCACGCATCGCCTCCATCCAATCCGTTGCGGGGGATGCCATTCAGGTGATCGGGGACGTCGGAAGCATTGTCGACGGGATCAACGACGCCACGACGAACATCGCCTCCGCCGTCTCGCAGCAAAGCGCCGCGACACAGGAAATCGCGAGAAATGCGCAGGACGTCGCGACAGGCACGAAGGACGTGACGGACAGCATCGAACATGTCACGCATGCCGCCAACGAGTCACGCCACTCCTCCGAAGAGGTGTTGGGCGCGGCCAAGGAGCTTTCAGTGCAGTCTGAACGCCTGAAAGCCGAGGTCTTCCAGTTCCTCGACCGCGTTAAAACGGCATAGGGATATAAAGCCTACTTCCCTTCGCGGATGGCGGCGAGGAAAGGCTCGACATCGGCGACTAGGCGCGTCATGCGCCAATGGTCGGGCAATACGCGAAAGGCACTGAGCCCAGACTGGCCGCGATCCTGCGCGACCTCGGCGACCGTTTCCGCGCTGACCGTCGTCTTGTCTTCGGAAAACGAATAGACCATCGCCTGATCGCACAGCAGGTTGATCAAACGCGGCACGCCGCCCGTGAAGAAATGCACCGCCGCGCAAGCGATATCGTCGAACAATTCCGGCGAGCCGCCGACAACGCCCAACCGATGGCGGATATAAGCGGCGGTTTCGGCGGGCGTTAGCGGATCAAGGTGGCAATGAACGGCGATACGCTGCACGAACTGGCGCAATTCCGGCTTTTTCAGCGCTTCGAGAAGCTCCGGCTGCCCCACAAGCACGACCTGTAGCATCTGGTCTTTTTCATTGTTGACGTTGGAGAGCATGCGCAGCTCCTCCAACTGATCCGCGCCCAGATTTTGCGCCTCGTCGATAATCAAGACCGTGCGTTTGCCGTTGGCGTACTGCTGCAGAAGAAAATCGACAAAACGATGATAAAGCTTGGCCTCGTCGCGCTCATTCGTATCCAGATCAAACGCCAGCGTAATCCAGTCCAGCAGGCGGCCAATTGTGCGGCTGGGGTTTGTGATCAAACCAACCGTCACATCATCGCCGACCGATTTCAGATAGCGACGGATGATCGTGGTTTTGCCCGCGCCGACCTCGCCCGTAATCACCAGAAAGCCGGCGAGCGTCAGAATGCCGTAATCCAGTAACGTGATTGCGCGCTGGTGCCGCTTGCTGTAAAACAGGAAGTCCGCATCAGGCAGCAGCGAAAAAGGCTTGGCGGACAGGCCGTAGAAACTTTCGTACATGCTTCTTCCTATCGTTCATCCATGAAAACCCCTATCGATCTTCGCGGCCATCATGTGCTGTGTCTGCTAACTTATATTGGCCGTGGCTACTCGACCAGCTTTACCGAAAACTTGAATACGATCGTTTCCGCGTTCCATCGGGGCCATGCCGCTAAGATAGTATCCGGTTATGATGCTCTTTGCCACTGTGAAAGCACCCCCTTTCACTGCCCGCACAAGGGAAGCACCGCCTGCCGCACGGCGTCTGTCGAGACAAAAGACAAAAGGACGCTGTCGGCTCTGCGGGTCTTCGCCCCTCACGCGGGCCATTGGCAGATCGGTCAGGCGTTTCATTTCACGCAGCCTTTGGTTGCGGAATTGCGACAAGCCTTTAAGGCGGGCTCTATCCGCCCAGCCTGTTCCAGCTGTGAATGGCAGGGTCTTTGCGATGAAATCGCAGCCTCGGATTTTCGCCGGACGTTGTTTTTTTCCTCCCTCCCGCAAGGCCCTTCTAACACCCCGAAATAGAAAGACATTTTGGGGCATATCATGGTTAATGCGGCAGGTCTTTTTACTTGAACAAAACGTGTTAAATTATTGAAAATACGAAAAAAAGACTTGACTTTTGACATTAATTATTGTACGTTTTCCAGCCTTTGAAGAAAAGGTATTTTTAACGACAATCGTGCGAGGTTCCCATGGTTCGCTTTGTTTTGGTTCTACTTATCGCCTTTTTGCTTTCCTCAACAATTTCTCCTTCCACCCAAGCTGCAGAACCCGACTTTTCCATCCGCTCAGGCGATGTCTTGCAAGTGACCGTCTGGAAGGAAGACGGTCTTGATCATGAGATTGTTGTTCTGCCTGACGGCACCATCACCTTCCCCTTGGCGGGCACCATCCCCGTCGCCGGCCTTACACCAAAGGCTGCGCAAGATATGATCAAAGAGAAGCTGAACAACACGATCCCCGACGCTTCGGTGTCCGTGGTTGTCAAGGCGCCATTGGGACACACGGTCAACGTTGTGGGTCAGGTCACCAAACCTGGCGAGATCATCATGACCCAGCGCATGAGCGTTATGCAAGCACTTAGCCAAGCGGGTGGCCTCAGCGCTTTTGCCAGCACAGATGACATCAAGATCCTGCGTCAAGTCGATGGCAAGGAAACAGCGATCCCCTTCCCCTACGACGATATCACTGACGGCGATAATCTGGACAAGAACATCAGCCTGATGCCGGGCGACGTGATTGTGGTTCCGACAGCGGGATTGTTTTAATCCATGATGAGCCCTCATTTTCCGCAGATCATGGCGCGCTGCATGATCGCACTCGTGTGCGCAGGTTTCCTGTTGAAGGGCAACGCCGCACAGGCAGGCAATTGGCAGCTCTTCCCCACGCTTGAGCAATCCGGCATGTGGCAATCCAACGTCCTGATGAGCCGGCAGGATCCGATTGAGCTTTACGGATCCATCACCACCGCCAACCTGATGATGAGCAGCAAGACCCCGACCTCCAGCCTCGATTTTGGGGGAAAGGTTTTGCAAAACATTTTCAACGAGTCAGGTTTCAACTCGACTGATTTTCATGGGCAGGTACAGGCTAAAAAACGCGTCGCCCGATGGGAAGCCGCGCTGAAATCCAGCGGTGATTACGACACCACGCGTACCAGCGAAATCACGAGCTTTGGTCTCGACAACAAATCGATACGCCACACCGCCTATGCCGCCACGCCGGAGCTGACCTATCACCCGAACGAGACGAACAATATCGCGGCGTCCATGTCTTATGCCGCTTCGCGTTATGACGACACGACCTATACGGACTATGACGTGCTCAACGCAAAAACGACGTGGACGCACCAACTCACCCCCCAAACCTCCGGTCTTTTTCTGTTAAAGGCACGCCGCTACGAAACACAGAACAACGCGGACAAAACAGTCGACAGCGCCGGCCCAAGCTTGGGCTTTCATTACGCCTTCAGCGAACGGTTGATCGCGCGGATGACGGCCGGTCTCGAAGCTTCCAAGCAAGAGGGCGAGAACATCGCCAAATCCTCATGGGAGTGGAGCACGGTGTTTTCCGGCGGCCTGAACTTCAAGGGCGAGCAAGATGTCCTGGACGTCACCGCCAGCCGTGAGCAGCAACCTTACGGCAACGGCACGTCATCCCTTCTCACCGCCCTGTCCTTCACTGAAAATCACGCGATCAATCAGCGTTATGGCATTGTGATCGGGGGACGTTATGCCCGCGCACAGCAATCCGCCACCTCCTCATCAACGTTGAAAAACCAAATGAGCGGCAATGCAGGCGTGGTCTATCACGCGACACAGGAAGTGGATGTCAGCGCCCTATACCGTTATCGCGAAGAAAGTTATCGCGGCACCTCTGACAAGGCGACAGACAATAGCGGCATGGTGAACATCCAATATCGCCCCGTTTTGGGGGCTCGCCGATGAGCCGCAGTTTTTTAGAAGTTTCAGGAGCAAGAACACATGGATGAGTTTCCAGTAAAAGAATATCTGGCGATCCTCAAGCGCCGTCTCAAATTATTCCTCGTCGTTTTCAGTGTTCTTTTCGTCGGCGCTTTGATCTATGCCGCGCAATTCTCGAACTATCGTTCCACCGCGACGGTCGAAGTCGAAGCATCGGAAATCTCCAGCAACATCACTTCGTCCCCCGGCATGAATATGTCGGACATGCTGGAGGCGCTGGCCGATCTACGCATCAGCCGCACGCAGCAAAAAGTTACCTCCACCGGTTCGCTGGTCGAGATTATCACCAAGTTCAACCTGTATCCCGCCAAGCGCGCGAAACTGCCCGTCGCCGCCGTGGCCAAGGAAATGCGCGAGAAAATCAAAGTGCAACTGGTCAGCAGTATGCTGGCCAACCCCGCCTCGGCCAACAAAGCATCGGCAGGCCAGCTTTCCGCCATCGCCTTTACGTTGAGCTTTGATTACAGCGACCCGCTGCTTGCCCAGCAGGTGACAAACGAACTTGTGACCCGTTTTCTGGACGAGGATTTGAAGCAGCGCCGCACACAAGCCGAGCAGACAACCGCCTTCCTTGACGAACAGATTAAAACGCTGGAAGCGTCGCTGATCGAACAGGAAAAGAAGATCGCGGAATACAAGCAGGAAAGCGGCGACATGCGCCCCGAAGCGCTGATGTTCAACCAACAGGCCGCCGCCGCCGTGTCCATGAGCCTTCAAAACATCGAGAGCCAGATCGCAACCGCCGACGGCAATGTCAGCGCCCTGCGCGCGCAGCTAAGCGCTGTTGATCCTTATTCCCGCGCTTTTGCGGATGGGCAGGTTCTGGCCTCTCCCTCGCTGCAACTTAAAGCGCTGCAAACCCAATACGCGACGCTATCCGCGCAGTACGGCGCCAGCCACCCCGACGTGGTCAAAACAAGGCGCCAGATTGCCGCGCTGAAGGGTACCGTCGGGAAAACCGTTGATCTATCCGAGATTAACGCCAAAATCACGGATATCGAAACAAAGCTTACGACCGTGCAGAGCACTTCCGGCGAAAAGAACCCCGACGTTATTTCCCTTAAACGTCAGTTGAAAAACCTTCAAGCTATTCGCGACAAGCAGCGCAAGGAAAACGGCGGCGATGATCTGATCAAGCAGGATGCCGACAACCCCGCCTATCTGAACGTCGTATCACAACTTCGCAGCGCCGAAGGGCAACGCAAAGGCCTGACCGCGCAACGCGAGGCGCTGATGGAACAGCAGGAAAGATACAGAAAGGCCGTCACCGGCAACCCTGTTGTCGAACAACAACTGGCCGCCCTCACCCGCGATTACGAAAATTCCCAAATGCGTTATCGCGAACTGAAAGCCAAGAAAATGGCCGCCGATATGGGCGAGCAACTGGAGCGCGACCGCAAAGGCCAGCGCATGAGCATGATCAACCCGCCCGAGCTTCCGCTGAGCACGACCCCGCGCCGCATCATGCTTCTTGCGGCCGGATTTGTTTTGGCTTTCGCCGGCGGCCTCGCCACCGTCATTGGACTACAGCTTCTCAGCCAAAGTGTGCGCGGGCCTCTCCACGTTCAGGCGATGCTGGGAACTGCACCGTTGACCGCCATTCCCTATATCCGCACCAAAGCCGAATCCTATCGCTTTGATCGCAACAAACGCTATCTGATCGGCCTTGCGGCCATGATTGCCGTCCTTATCGCCGCCGCTCTGTCGCTGTCCTTGATGCCTTTCGGCGTCATCTGGTCAGCCCTGACGGGCGGTTTTGGCTTGTCATATATGTCTGGTTTGGAGAGTTAGGACTATGGATAAACTAGAAAAAGCCATGCAGAAAGCCAGACAGGAACGCGCGATGAGCGCGGGGTTGTCTCCCCTTGCCTCATCACCGTTTGCGGCGCAAGGAAGCTTGTTACAAAGCGGGCGCGCGCTGCCCGTCATCAACAGCAAGGATGTCGTCACCCTGACGGAAGAGCAGCTGGATCGCTCGCGCATTGTCGCGCACCATACGCGCAGCGCGGAGGCTGACGTTTTCCGGTTGTTGCGCACGCAGATTCTGCAAATCATGGCGCGCGAGAAATATCGCACACTGGCGATTACCAGCGCCGATTATGGCGATGGAAAATCAACAATTGCCCTGAACCTCGCGATTAGCATCGCGATGGATCTGAAACAGACCGTTTTGCTGGCCGACATCGATCTGCGCAAACCCAATTTGCACGAATTTCTGGGCATCGAGCCTGAGGCTGGCCTGAGCGACTATTTGCTGCACGACACGCCGCTTCCCGAATGTCTTCTTCGCTTGTCGTTCGAGAGACTGACGATTTTGCCAGCTGGCAAGCCCATTGAACGTTCGTCGGAAACGCTGGGGCTGCCCAAAATGGCCGCGCTGGCGCACGAAATGAAGACGCGCTATCCCGACAGGCTTATCATCTATGATATGCCGCCCGTGCTGGCGCAGGATGATCCGCTCGCCTTTATCCCCCATGTCGATGCGGTGTTGATGGTCGTGCGCGAAGGAAAATCAAAAACCGCAGACGTCACGCGTTGTCTGGACATTCTGTCCAACGCCAACGTGATCGGCACCGTTTTGAACGAGGCGTTTTAATGAAAAGCTCTTTCCGCTTTCTGGTTTGTGTTTTGCTGGCCGTCACGTTTTCCCTGTCCGCTTGTGACAATCCAGAGGAAAAAGCCGCCAAACATATCGAGCGCGGAAACACTTTGTTCCAACAAGAAGATTACACCAAAGCGCGTTTAGAATACAAAAACGCGGTGCAACTGATGCCCACAGACGCCGAAGCGCGTTATCGCCTTGGACTTGTCGATGAAGCGCAAGGCGATTTTCGCAATGCCTTCGCCAACTATACGCAAGCCGAACAACAAAACGCGCAGCATCAAGGCGCGTTGTTGAAGCTGGCGCAATATTACATGGCCGGTGACCAGCTGGATCAATCGCGCAAATATCTTAATACCGTTTTTGCCGCCTCGCCCGACAATGCGGAAGGCCACGCCCTTTTGGGCGGAGTCTTGCTGCGCGAGAAAAAACTGGATGAAGCCGAGAAAGAAGCGCTGTTTGCCTTGCAAAAGGAACCTGCCAATACGACGGCGACGTCCGTTCTGACGGGGCTTTATAAGGCCAAAGGCGATGAAGATAAGGCCACGCAAGCCATCGAAAACGGGATCAAGAATAATCCGAAAGATGTTTCCCTGCTCCTTCTAAAAGCAAGTTTGTTTGAGCAGTATGGCAACCTTCCCAAAATCACCGAAGCCTATGAAGCGGTCTTTAAACTGAAACCCAATGAGCCCGCCTATCGCATGGCGCTGGCGTCATCCTATATCAAAAACAAGAAGATAGACGAAGCCGAGCTAATCATCCGCCAGACGATCACGGACTTTCCGGAACGCATGGACATCAAGCGCAAATTCGTCGACTTCCTGAACCGCGAGCGCGGCCTTGAGATAGCGGAAAAGGAAATCACGCTCTACATGACGCAAAATCCGGAGCAAAATGATCCGTATTTCTGGCTGGCCGATTTGTATATCTCGAACAAGGATATCGACCGCGCCGCCGCCTTGCTTGAGAAGATCATCGTCAAGAATGAGCAAAACCCCGCCAGTCTGAACGCCAGTGCTTCACTGGCCCGCATTCATTTCACAAAGGGCGATAAAACTCTGGCGAAAAAGCTGGTTGATGCAATTCTGGAAAAGAACCCCGGCCACAGCGAGGCGCTGTACGTTCGCGCCAGTCTTGCTTTTGATGACGGGGCGTATCAAAACGCCATCACCGACCTGCGCGCCGTGATCCGCGACAACCCCAAAACCACGAGCGCCTATCAACTGCTCAGCGAAATCCTGCTGCTGCAAGGCCGGCTGGATCTCGCCAGCGATATGCTGGGAAAACTGCTTGAAACTCACCCCGACAACGCGCCCGCGCGCGTGCGCATCGCGCAGCTTTTTGAAGCCACCGGCAACGCCAAATACGGCCTTGAGCATCTGGCTCTCGTGACGAAAGCCCTCCCCGCCTATGCCGTCGGTTGGGAAAGCACCGCACGCCTTGCGATCACCGCCCACAAATGGGATTTAGCTGAAAGCGCCATCGACGCGCTACGCCCCCTTGAAGGTCAGACTCTCACCGCCGATTTCCTGACGGGGCAGATGATGTCCGCGCAGGGAAAGACCGAGGAGGCACTGACCCAGTACAAGAAAATTGTACAGACCGCACCGCAAAGCCCTCTGGCCGAGCATGCAACGGGTGCCATCATCGCCTTGTACGAGAAGGATAAGAACCCGCAAGCCATCATCGACTTTCTCGAACCGCTGACGGAAAAAGGCGCCTTTGCCCTGAACGCGCTGGGTGAAAGCTATATGAAGGCTGGCAAGCTTGATCTGGCCGCTTCAGCGTTTGAGAAGGTGATCGAGACCGGTACGCGCAGCCCCAAACCCTATCTGAACCGCGCCGTTCTTTTCGCCAAAGCCAAAGACTTTGACAACGCTTTGGACGTTTTGCAAAAGGGATCAAAGAACAATCCCGCCGACGTTATGCTCCCCCTTATGATCGCGGATATTTACAGCAAGCAAAACCGTCATGACGACGCGATTGCGGTTTATGAAGGTATTCTGGCGCGCAACCCCGATGTACCCGTCGCCGCCAACAATATAGCGCAGCTGATCGCGGATCATAAAAACACGGATAGCGCGATGCTGGAAAAAGCGCGCCTGATTGCTGAGCGGTTTATCAGCTCGCCCAACCCGCTGCTCATGGATACGCTGGCATGGGTGTATTTCCGCCAAGGAAAGCTGGAGCAGGCCCGCACTATTCTGGATCGCGCCATGGCGACCAAGGAAGCCCGACTGCCCGCGCAGATGTATTATCATCACGGCGCTCTATTGGCCAAAATGGGCGACAAACCTCGCGCGAAAGAAGCGCTGGAAAAGGCCGTTTCGATGAATGAGACTTACGATGGCCTTGAAGAAACCAAGGCACTACTGGCGGGGATGAGGTAACGCTGGGGACAGCAGTCTGCTTGTTAGCGCAATGTCTTTCCACCATCAAAGCGAGCAGCAATCTTTAGTATCCCTCGCTCCGGAGTGTTTTGTTCCGCTATGAACTTTTTGGCATTCAGGCTAAGGCCGTCGTTCGCCTTTTCCGAAAGCTTGCGCAAACGACCAACGGCTACAATGGTCTCCCCCGGCGTGTGGTCAAGCCAATCCTCCGGTTTTCCAATTCGAGCCACGTAGCGAAGAACCCTAGACATACGGCTCGGTCCTGCATTATAGGCCGCGTAGGCTTTATCGCGATCACCACCAAATTTCTCATACTGTTTCTTATAATATACGAAGCCAAGAAGCAGGTTGTAATCCATGTCATTACAAAGTCGTTTATAACTGTAAGGGATGTGCAATTCTTTTGCCTGCTCTTTCGCAGTAGATGGCAATATTTGACTAATGCCAACAGCGCCATCCCCCGACAAAACAACGGTTCCATCTTTGTTAAATTGTCTGCCAGAACTTTCGACTTGAACGAGATGGGCAAAGCTTTCGTAAAGCCTTTTATTGTGCCCGCCATCATAGTCCATGATCGCTTCATTAATATAGGGAGGATACTTGTATCCATCACAGCGGCGATGGTCGCGCCCCATGGCGAGCATATTGGATTTACACTCTGCTGCAACACGCGACGCTTCGTTACGCATATTTTTGCGCAAAGCTTCCATCGTGGCCTGCGGATAGCTCACCGGAATGGTTTGTTCATTAAAATATAAAGCCGATCCATCCTTCATCGCAACCATGACATCTGCCGCATCAGGCGCAGGCTCACTTGGTTCGACTTCGGTCATAACCGTAACTGTTTCAGTTTTAGATTTCGTGTCTTCAACCTTAAGGGGGGAGATGTTAATGGCCGGTTCTTTTTCTCTGGGCAACTCACTCACGGTCGGCATCGCGACAGCTGGCGCCTCTGCCTGCTGTGAGCACTCCTCCGCTTGAATATGCAAAACGCGGTTCAGCGCCGCCTCGAAATAGTAGGGTATTACGCTTTGTGGGGAAGCCATGATCTTGGCAGAGGTCTCAGTCGTGCCGCGGCGGTCATTGGTGACCGTTTTCTTATTTTGATTAAAGGCCTCAGTGAGGAGCGCTGGCACCGCTATGGCAACCAAGCCAATAACCGTGAAACTTGCACGTGGCCATCTTTGGAGAAAATTGCTTGAACGAACTCGTCCGTTTTGCGGGGCGGGTTTAGTTTCCATTTCAATCCTAACGTCATTAACGAATTGTCGATATGCTCCATTATACAACAAAAATGGTTTAAAATGTGACGTGACTTTACTTTCGCGTCACATTATCGTCATAATTCAGTAAAAACATTGAGTTATTCTGACAGGACAACAAAGAAAATGTCGAAAAAAAGTAAATACTAAAACGAAATTATTAAAGTCCCTTTACCAGCCCCAGCCATTTTGCATCATCGTCGCCTGCAGTGTGTTCTGCATCAAACATGCAATAGTCATGGGCCCTACCCCACCCGGCACAGGCGTGATGGCCGAGGCGCGTTGCCGCGCCGCCTCAAACTCGACGTCGCCAGCAAGCTTGTGCTTACCCGTTTCAGGGTCGGTAATCCGGTTGACCCCGACGTCGATCACAACCGCGCCGGACTTGATCCAGTCGCCCTTGATATATTCCGGCTTTCCCAGCGCCGCTATCAGAATATCGGCGGCGAGGCATTCTTCCTTCAGATTCTCGGTGCGCGAGTGCGCAATGGTAACCGTGCAGCTTGCCTGTAAGAGTGTCATCGCCATCGGTTTGCCGACGATGTTTGAGCGCCCGACCACCAGAGCCTTTTTGCCGCCCACATCGGACATAACCTCGTTCAACAGCAACATGCAGCCCATGGGGGTGCAGGGCGCAAGGCTCATCAGCCCCGTGCTCTGCCGTCCCACATTGACGGGATGAAAGCCGTCAACATCCTTGATCGGGTCAATCGCATTCGTGATCAACCGCTCGTTAATGTGATCCGGCAGCGGCAGTTGAATAAGGATGCCGTTGACTTGCGGGTTGTTGTTCAGCTCGCCAATCAACGCCAGAAGCTCCAGCTCAGTCGTCGCCGCGGGAAGCGTGTGGCCGTAAGAGCGAAACCCGACCTCCTCACACACGCGGTTCTTGTTGCGGACATAGACTTGGCTCGCCGGATCGTCGCCCACAAGAATGACCGCGAGACCGGGGACAATGCCGCCCTGACGTGCCTTCATATCGGCTGCGTGCTCGGAGATGCCTTGCCGGATACCCGCCGCCAAGGCCACACCATCAATCAATTGAGCTGTCATGGATTAGGCGACCAAAAGGTGGGCGAGGAAGGACTGCAAGAACATGATCGCGAAGATCAGGATGACGGGAGAGAGATCGATTCCGCCGAC
Source organism: Rhodospirillaceae bacterium (assembly GCA_003486725.1). Lineage (GTDB taxonomy): Bacteria > Pseudomonadota > Alphaproteobacteria > UBA9219 > UBA9219 > UBA8914. The sequence continues at coordinate 29 of DNGD01000077.1, read as the reverse complement.
CAGTGGGACAAAGCGGCGAATCGGGCGCA
>DNGD01000232.1 GCA_003486725.1 Rhodospirillaceae bacterium | reverse complement strand
ACCGTCTTTCAACTCATACGTATCGCCGAAAGCCCGCTCAAGCTAGGCGCGCCCCAATCCCGCATTGATATTTACGCGGGTTTGCGCGACTTCCATCAATGTCTTTTCCATCGTGTTCGAGACATCGGCGTAAATTGCCGCACCAAAGGCCATATATCCCACGAAAGCCAAAATACTCATTTTGACCGAAATAGATAAGTTTCGAACGGCAGAAAACATGGGGGTGCTCCATAAGGCTTACGGTTTTGTGGTTGTCGTATTTATATTGATTAATGGAGAGCATAGGTATGGTTAACAAAAAACTAATGCAAAGCCATTGAAAACTATGGGTTTTAGGAGAAATCCCCACAAATCCAATGTCGAACATATTAACGTATGCGTAAATTTATTTAAAAATCTGTTCCCGTCGAGGTTAAGACCGATCATTGTCATGGGCACTTCTCCCTGCTATAACTTTTATGTTCGGGCTGCGCTTCGCTGCCCGCAGGTTAAGAACTAATTGGTTGAGAAACATGAACTTCCGTATGAGCCGCCGTCGCCGCATTTTTGAAGGTCAGGCCAAGGATCTGTTCGAAGGGCCTGAGCCAGGCACTTTAGTGCAGTATTTCAAGGACGATGCCAGCGCCCATAACAGCCTCAAAAAGGGTACCGTAACCGGCAAAGGCGTCCTTAATAACCGCATTTCCGAATATCTGATGAGCAAACTGAATGATATCGGCGTGCCGACGCACTTCATGCGCCGCCTGAACATGCGCGAGCAACTGATTCGCCAGGTCGAGATCATCCCCATCCGTGTCGTCGTGCGCAATGTTGCCGCCGGTACTTTTGCAAAGCGTCTGGGCATTCCCGAAGGCACGCAGTTGCCGCGCTCCATCGTTGAATTTTTCCTGAAAAACGACGAGCTGAACAACCCCATGATCACCGAAGAGCACATCACCGCCTTCGGTTGGGCCAACCCCTATGAGCTGGACGAAATGATGGCGCACACGCTGCGCGTCAATGACTATATGACCGGCCTTTTCCTTGGCATCGGCGTGCGCTTGGTCGATTTCCGTCTGGAGTTCGGACGCCTGTGGGATCAAGACGAAATGCGCATCGTTCTGGCCGACGAAATCACCCCCGACAATTGCCGCCTGTGGGACATCAAGACCAACGAAAAACTGGATCTGGATCGTTTCTCCGAAGGCCTTGGCAAGGTCGAGGAAGCCTATCAGGAAATTGCGCGCCGTCTCGGTATTTTGCCCGAAACCGGCGGCGATCCCTCGCCCACCCCCTTTAAACGCACAGCCATCAACGAAAGATAAAACCTATGAAAGTTCGCATCGATATTATGCTGAAAAACGGCGTTCTTGACCCTCAGGGCAAGGCGATTTCCCACGCACTGAGCACACTTGGCTTTGCCGGTGTAGAAGATGTGCGCGTCGGTAAATCCATCATCGTCACAACAAGTGAACCCGACGCCGCCAAGGCAACAGAAGCCGCCAAAGCGATGGCCGAAAAGATCCTCGCCAACCTCGTCATTGAAGATTTCAAGATTACGGTACTGTAAGCCATCCCTATTAGCGGAGCGCGTCGATGAAACATAAACTTTTAAAGTTATTTCTTTCTGGGACAATTGTCGTAAGTCTGACCGCCTGTTCCAGCGGGGACACGTATTTTTCGTCTTCATCGTCGTCGTCCTCCTCTACGACCTACCCCTATGTCCGTCTGTCGCCTTCGCCACCACCGCCAAAACAGATTGAAGCCAAGCCGGTCGCAACCGAGCCGATGCTCCAGATTTGGCGACCGGGCTATTGGTATTATGACGGAACCTCTTTCAACTGGGTTGAAGGACAGTTCATGAACAAACCAGAGCCTACAGCGGCATGGACGGCTGAACGCTGGGAACGCCGCGCCTATGGTTGGGCCTTTGTCCCTGGTCATTGGCAATAGGATCGAGGCTATGGCAAGAATTGCCCGTCCTCTTCCTTTTCTCCTTGGATGCTTGCTCGCTCTCACGCCTGTGTCGGGACACGCCGAGGATTCCAAATACTATGTGCCCCCGTCCCGGTTTGTCGCCTCTGTCCAAGTCACCGGCGAAAGCGTAAAGCCAATTTCTGGCGTCTTTGAAGAGGCAACCGGCTCCTTTTCCTACGACGATGAGGCATTCATCATCAGTCGTGTGCGCCTTGCCATCAATGCGCAGTCCCTGAAGCCTGCAAAGCCATCGCATGAAAAGGGACTAAAAAACCTCTTCAACAACGACATGTCCTCTGAAATTACTTTTGCCTCGACAGCGCCGGCCACCGTGAAGGACGGAAGCGCCGAGATTAAAGGAACCCTCACCGTCCTTGGGCAAGGAAAGCCAGCCGCTCTAAAGGCAACGTTCGCAAACAAGGAGCCGCACGGCGCAAGCCTGCCACTGTCCCTGACCGGAAGTTTCAAGCGCGACGACTATGGCATAGAGGAAAGCGCGGAAACGGAAACAGCTCCCGATGGGAGTCGTGTCGTCGATACCATCACGCTAACCTTCGACCTTCAGTCCCTACGGATGTAGTAGCAGGCACTTTTTTAGCCTCATTTTTGTTTTTTGGCAGCTAGCTAGCGCCAAGTGACATTAATTATTAATATGGATCAGCATGTTAGAAGGGTTCCGTTTGTTCTTTATCCACTCAATAATATTTGCTACATAGCCTCATGAAAAACACGTCCCCCACATCTGACTCCTTGCGTAACGTTCCTGATGATAACGGGCATTTCGGCCCGTATGGCGGACGTTTCGTGGCCGAAACCCTGATGCCTTTGGTGCTTGAGGTCGAGAAGGCCTATAACGCCAGCAAGGACGATCCGGAATTTCAAAAAGAGCTCGACTACTATTTGAAATATTACGTCGGTCGTCCCTCACCGCTCTACTACGCTCCGCGCATGACCGAAAAGTTCGGCGGCGCAAAAATCTATCTGAAGCGCGAAGAGTTGAACCACACGGGTGCGCATAAGATCAATCACTGCATGGGGCAGATCCTTCTCGCCAAGCGGATGGGCAAGACGCGCATCATCGCCGAGACAGGCGCGGGTCAGCATGGCGTGGCCACAGCGACCGTCGCCGCGCTTTTCAATCTGCCTTGCACCGTCTTTATGGGTGAGCTTGATATTGAACGTCAACGTCCCAACGTCTTCCGCATGCGCCTACTCGGTGCCGAAGTCCGCGCCGTCAAAACGGGCTCGCGCTCGCTGAAAGACGCGATGAACGCCGCGCTGCAAGACTGGGTCAGCAATGTCGACAATACGTTCTACATTATCGGTACGGTAGGTGGCCCCCATCCCTACCCCGCCATGGTGCGCGATTATCAATCCATCATCGGGCGCGAAGTGCGCGAGCAATTAATGGAGGCCGAGGGCCGTATGCCTGACTCGCTCGTTGCTTGCGTTGGCGGCGGATCAAATGCGATGGGCTTGTTCCACGAATTCCTTGATGAGCCAACCGTCAACATTCACGCCGTAGAAGCCGCTGGTCACGGCCTTTTGACAGGCATGCATGCCGCCGCCCTGACGGGTGGCCGCGCGGGAATCCTACACGGCATGCGTAGCTATTTCCTGCAGAACGAGGACGGCCAGATCCAGGAGGCTCACTCGATTTCCGCCGGTCTGGATTATCCGGGCGTTGGGCCGGAACACGCATGGCTGCATGACAATGGTCGCGTGTCTTATGTTTCCATCACCGACAATGAAGCGATGGAAGCGTTCCAACTTTGCTGCAAGCTGGAGGGCATCATTCCGGCGCTGGAGCCTTCGCATGCGCTGGCCTATGTCGCCAAGATTGCGCCAACGCTGCCCAAGGATCATTTGATGGTCGTTAATTTGTCCGGTCGCGGCGATAAAGACATCTTTACCGTCGCCGACCGTCTTGGAGTCACAATCTGATGAACAATCCTATCAACCGACTGGAAGCGCGTTTTGCAGCTCTTAAGGCCGCTGGGCGCAAGGCCTTTATCCCCTTTGCGACTGCCGGCTATCCCAATCTTGATATTTTCCCTCAACTGCTGGCGGGTTTGCCCAAGGCCGGCGCGGATATCATCGAAATCGGCATGCCGTTTAGCGATCCGATGGCCGATGGCCCCGCCATTCAAACCGCAAACATCCAAGCCTTTAAGGCTGGCATCACAGTGCCCAAGATTTTGGATTTTGTCCGTGGCTTCCGCAAAACCGATAATGAAACGCCAATTGTTCTGATGGGCTATTACAACCCGATCTATAGCTATGGCGTCATGCGCTTTTTGGACGATGCCAAAAAGGCTGGCGTTGATGCATTCATCATCCCCGACCTCCCCCCTGAGGAAGACGCCGAGTTCCGCATTCCGGCCGACTCGCGTGACTTGTTCGTCACACGCCTCGTCACACCGACAACGGACGAAAACCGCCTGCCTACCGTTTTGAAGGACGCTAAAGGCTTTTTGTACTGCGTTTCGATTACCGGCATTACGGGTGCCGCCGAGGCCAATGCCTCAAAGCTTACAGACCTGATTGGCCGCATTCGCCAGCAGTCGGATTTGCCCATTGCCATCGGCTTTGGTGTGAATACGCCAGAACAGGCGCGCACAATCGGTCAAGAGGCTGACGGCGTGATCGTCGGCAGCGCGATTATGAACCGTATTGCCAGCCATATCGATACCAATGGCAATATCGGCGCAGGACTTGTTGACGACGTTCTATCCTTCGTCACCAACATCAGCCGCGGGGCTCACGGCGGGTGAACTTGTCATAGCCGGTGGCCGTGTGACATGCATGACGGTCGGGTACGGAATGTCGACTCCTGCCGCATCAAACGCCCTCTTGATCCGCAGCAAGAACCCACGACGTACGATGCCCTGACTCCCTGCTTTCGTCTTGATCCGACTGCGGATCACGACTGATGAATCTCCCAGCGATTCAACGCCAAAGACCTCAATCTTATCAAGAATGATGTCCTTAAACTCGGGTAACGCCAACATTTCCTCGCCCGTTTTGTTGAGCACGGTTATAGCCATATCCAAATCACTATCATATGAAACGCCAATATCCATCAGGGCATAGGCGAATATCTTGGACTCGTTCGTGATGACCGTGATCGCGCTGAACGGCAGAATATGAAGCGAGCCGTTTACATCGCGGATACGGACCGTACGAATGGAAAGATTCTCGACCACGCCCTTACAATCCTCGATGATAACTGAATCGCCAACGGCAAGGTTATCCTCCAGAATAATCGAAAGACCCGTCAGAAAATCCTTGATAAGCGTTTGTGAACCGAAACCGACGGCGACACCCAAAACACCGGCACCAGCCAGAAGCGGCGCGATGTTGATGCCAAGCTCGGCGAGTGTTACGAGGACGGCAATCACCCCAAGGATGATGACGGCGGCTTTTTGCACCATCGGCAAAATCGTCCGCGCACGGGAATTGGCTTGGATGACACGGCCATTCGCATCACGCTTGTTGAGATTACGCTCAATCGCCGCACGCATCAGCTCGTAGATAAAGACAACGATCAGGATGGTTGACGCGATGGAGAAAGCCGACCCCATCACACGCTGTCCCCACGCGCTGGAAGCGATGGCCGAGACATCCACGCCCCATGACGCAAGGATAGCCGCCGTGCCAAGAACGCCCGTAAGCATCTTGAACAAAATACGCAGAACGGTGCGATAAAGGCCGGAGGACACTTCTGGGTCTTGTTTTTTATAAGCGAGCTTCGTCACCCAATAGAAACTGAGCCTCATACCAAACAAGGCCAGTAACGTGCCGATCGTACCCTGTTGCATGATCGCAAAGCCACCACCTGCGCCTAGCATCGTGACGATATATCCCACCACGAGATAGGTAATCGCCAGTGCGTGCCATGTCCGCGCGAGCCAAAGCCTCATGCTGTCTATCAAAGAACCATGGGCGCGCGCCGCCGACAAGTCACCGCGGATGAACAGCGAGATCGCCGAGCGTTTACGAACAATCAGCCCGATGGTCATGCCCACCACGGTCAGTGCAACAAGGTTGGTGAAGCCGGTAACGGCCGCCACAGGAACCTTGACGGTCTTGGCAATTTCAGCGGTGAAAAAGCCAAACACCATGACCGCACCAAACCATGTGACCCAGTTTTGGACGGTTTCAGCGACTTCGGTGGAAATCGGCAGGAAGCGCAGCGAAGGCACGCGCGGCGCCAAGAAAAAGCGCGAGAAAACGCGCACCAGACGCAAAACAGCCAGCGCATAAACCACAGTCATAACAATGTAACGCGCCAGTTTTGTCGGCTCGTGATAGTCGATCACAAGCAAGGCAACCGCCAGAAAAGTGATCACAGGAGCCAGCGATAACCCCAACCAGCCAATGACGCCGCCAAAACGCGTCCATGAGGAGAACCACTTCGCCTGATAAATCTTTCGACGCAACGGTAGGAAAATTAGATCGACCAGCCAGCCGGCCGCGAACGCCGCGCCGATAACCAAAAGAAGCATTGTGCCCGTTTCCATCCAGCGCGAGCGCAGAAGCGGATCCGTGACCTGCTGATTAAACC
>DNGD01000023.1 GCA_003486725.1 Rhodospirillaceae bacterium | reverse complement strand
TTTATGGACAAACGTTCTTTATGGTTAACGATGCAGCGGGTAAGAACCAACCCCATTGATTTGACTTGCACTTAGTGGGCGATAAATCATTCTCTGATCCAATCCAATTTGTAAGTACAATGATTGTTGCCATTCTGACCGTCGAATATGTTGATCACTCTATGTTTGACTTCAGGCATAGCGCACCTCCTTTCCGAAAGAGGAACCGATGCCGTTTTTGCGGTACCTAAGTTCAACAGCGGCCAGCGCATTGGCGAAGTGCCAGAGGGAGGCTGCGTCCTGATGCGTGAAGCCCTTGGCGAGGAGGTTTTGCCGCACGCAACCGCCGCTTTCTAATGTTCTTTCGACGATTGCGTCGGCCATTCGCGCGACAAGCTCAAACCTCTTGTCCGTTTCGGTCGTGATTTGGTCGACAATGCGGCATGGATGGATAGTTTTAGTCATGGCCTTCCTCACCGATCTGTGGAGTGGAAGATGTCACATGAACCGCGCCAGCGTAGGAAATCACTTTCAGGGAATCCTTCGGGCCACTCCCTGTTGAACCGCCGGCAAACGTCTCATAGTAAACGAATTGAACGCCATGACGGGCAAACGCATCGACAAGAGCCGTGAGCGTTTCTTTTTTCGGCAAATAAACGCCGTGCTCGATATTCTTGATCGTCTCCGCCGACATTCCGGACTCGTTGCCGAGATTTTTGCGGGTCCAACTTAGCAACGCCCGTGCGGCTTTAATCTGTCTTGCGGTTAAAAGTCGATTAATCATGCGATGCCCCTATGCGGTTTGAAAAAGTTGCGTTTGAAATGTCTTGCTGATATTTCTGCCTGTACTGCGGCGCACCCGAAAATCTTCCGCCATGCCGATCAGGACTTCCATTTCCTCGCGGTCGCCGGAGGCGTAACAGGTCAAGAATGTCTCCTTGTCGATGAAGGCGCTTTCGGTTTCTTGCCACGCGCGGTGCTGGCCTTTGCTTTTGACGTAGGCGGTCATGACAAGTTCGTAAGAGACTTCGGACAACAATTCTCCGGGCGTTGCGAGAACGGCGCAGATGGTCACCGCGTCAAGCGTGGCGCTGGCTTGATCGCGGGCTTCACGCCGTGCGGTGTCCTCCAGCGTGTCATCATCCCAATCGGGGCAACCGCGCAGAATGTCAAAACCTTCGCCTTTTTTGATGGCGAGAATTTGCTTTCCGTCCTCGCTGAAAAGGATCAGATTGACGCCTTTGGCGCGATCCCATGCGAAGGTAAAAAGTGGTTCATGGATGATGTGGATAGCGTGTTTGATTGTCATGGCTCACGCATCCATCCAATTGATTTCGACTTTGGCGAGGGCGTACGACATGGCCCAATGGCGTTTGATATCGTCGTGCGAGAATCCTTTCGCCGTAATATCGGCGGGGCGGCATTCGCCTTTTGCTTTCAGCTTTTCGACGATGGCCGTTGCCATGCTTTGGCATTGGCTGAAAATGTCTTCGTTTCCTGCAATGTGCGCGATTTCCATATGAGCCTCGTTTTTGTTTCTGTTTTCCTCTTCCAAAAGATAAAGCACTGTGTCTGCGACCAAATCCTCGGTCGCGTACCAGCGATGCCGAACAATCAGCCGCTCATAAAGGCCGTGGAGAACTCCGAGGTCACTGGGCATATCTGCTTGATGTCTGGATTCAAGACTGTATTTGAGCCGCTCGATCAAACTGTCGAGCAATTCAGGATTGTGCTCGTCGTCTAATGGCTGGCCGCTTTGCAATGTCTTTTCATCTATCGCCATGTCAAAATCTCCTTGTTCAATATCAACAAGGGCACCATGCGCGATCTTTAAAGGAGAAACGTACTGCTATTTCCACGCTTATTCGTCCCTTTAAGTGACGAATATACAAAGAGCCGCATGAAGCTGCGGATAATCGACACTTTATCTTCCTATTTCTGTGGGAAATTTATTGTGGCAACAAAAAAGGGCTTCGATCATCAAAGCCCCTTGGTATTTGTTTTTGCCGTTGCAACTGTTAGCGCAGGCAAACACTTTTCTCTGTCGTGTGGATCACGAGGGGAATAGCATCCTCCCAAAGATCAAGAAACTGTGCCATATATTTCTGAGCCATTGTGGCTTTATTGAACAGGTAATATGAGAATTGTTCCCTTCCTTCGGGAATGACGATGACCTGTTTTCCCCCATACACAAAATAGGGAACAGCGCTCATGTTGCGTTTAGAAACGGTTTTGAACTGATAGCTCGGTAGAAGCACAGGCATTTCGTCTTGTTCCGATAGCAGGCACTTTATGTGAGTGAGTTCATTAAGCCTTAAAAGGCGATCAGCGTTACTTTTTACATGTGCTCCCAAAGAGCGAAGAAACATGTCTTGGGACGTCAGAGAACCATAAATTTCTCCGCCTTTTTGTCTGATAGTGTCCAGCATGTCTTTAAAGAAAAGGTCCGTGCTATCCGGCCCCTCTAATGTGACAACACTATCTTGCCGGCGACGGATGCCTTCGGGGTAGATAAATTCCCAACCACTGTCTTCAACGGCTGTCCGGATGGCACTCATGGTCGTAGAACGCGGAGAAATCTCGCCGTTTTCAATCTTACGGATTGTCGTGATTGACAAGCCAGTCATGCAAGCTAGCTCCTCCTGAGACAGCCCAAGCAAAGCCCTTGCCGCCTTGACCTGTGTTGCATGTATTACGTTCATGAGAATGCCGATTTCTTTGTTAAGCGCTTTGTTAAAATTCAGTTCACAATTTTCTTCATTTCCAAATCGACAAGGTATTCGATTGCATTTTGATACAGACGTGATGGAAGTGATCGGACGGTTTCAATCCCGTAATGGGAGGATAAGACCGAGCAGACGGTTTCTTCATCGACTTCTTGATTGTAGCCAACGTAGGCAATCATGCCGTACAAGGCTTTTAATTCGGCATCGTTCACTGTCTTTTCATTTGTTTTGCGAAGGGCGAGAAAACCAGAGGTTAAAAGACTAAGATCACCGGAGGAGAGGTCTTGGCCTTCCGTAGCTTCATTGAAAAGCTCTTCGGGGGTTCTTAGTGTTTGTGGCTTGGTCATGGGGTTCTCCTTATACTAAGCTGCATAAGGGACGTCGGTGGCGCGGATGAAATGCTCCCAGCGCTCTTCCAAGGTCAGAATTTGTGAGTGGCGGACTCGATGATAGCTCTCCCAATTCTCTAAAATGGCCTGAATGCCGTGTTCGCCGTGTTTCATCATGACTGTTTCAAATTGATCCGCCATTTTATCCTCCGTTTGAAAAACCAGATAATCAGCCTATTGAGCTACCCGATTTCGATAATGTAATGGAATTTTGGAAGTATTGCAAGAAAATATTTCATCATGATAATTGTCACCTATCACCATGAAGCGTTGCGAATCGCGGAATTATGGTTAATGGGCTCTTGTAATTAACATGTCGACCCGTCAGCTACCAGAAATAGGCATGAACCTACCCAAATTTGGCAATATCCTTGCCTATTGACCTTTTTGCAAATTGGCATTATAAATAGTGAGACCTATCATAAAGGAAAGCCGAAATGCCGTCTGGAAAACAAATTAGAGCCGCAAGAGTGCTTGTTGATTGGGATGCCGACGATTTGGCTAAGCGAGTAGGCATGAGCCGTGTCTCTATCCAGAACATAGAACGAGGTGATGCTCGCCCTAAGACTGAGACAATGGAAAAAATTGTGCAGGCTTTTTTCGATGTCGGCATTGAGTTCACAGAAAACGATGGCTTAAGACGACGCCCTGAAGGTGTTGAGATATTCGAGGGCATAGATCGTTATGATGAATTTTATGATTATATATATGACCAATTAAAGCGTTATGGCGGTGACGTTTGCTGCAGCATATATGATGAGTCATTAGCAGCGCAGAACAGAAAAAATCCTGAAGCACACAGAAAGCGCATGAAGGAACTCGTCGAGCGTGGTGATGTCACTTTCAGGGTGTTGGCGACTAAAAGCAATTTTAACACGCAGGGCTATGCTCAAATTAAATGGCTTCCGAAACAACATGAGACGCCTACGGGTTTTTATGCGTTTGGTAATTGCCTCGCCCTTATGTCTTTTGTGAAGGAGAAAGCCCCTTACGTTGTTGTTATTCAATCGGCTCCACTTGCTGAAGGATATAGACAAGGGTTTAACGTCGCATGGGAAGCAGCATCAGAGCCACCCAAAATGGAAGAGGGCACCGCATGACAAATATAGCTTCTGGCTCCGAACAAGTGCTGTTTCGTCGCAAGGGAGAGGTCGTCGATTATATTCTTAAGAATGTGCTTGCGAATAAAAATCGGAAAATTGGCACTGAATTGGAGATGTTTCTCATTGACCAAAATGGAAAAGCCATAACCCGAGATAACGGGCAGAAGGCTTTCGCCGAATTCAAGAGCATCTTTGCATTGAAGGGATATGAATCCTCTTTCATTTACGAGCAAGATGCACAAGGAACAAAAACGATTTTTGGTCTGGATGTACGCAATCTCGGAACAATTACACCAGAAATCGGACACCAATTTGAGTTTGCTTGCACCGTTTGCCAGACGACGAGCGAGATACAAGAGAAAAACGATGAGTTCTACAGTGCCATTTATGAAGTAGCAGCGCGCTTAAAGCACACCCCAGTCTTCTGTGGCCATATCCACGGATACGTTGGTAGCACAGAGGGATCGTATCGAAGTAGAAGCGTAGAATGGCACAACTACTTCGACAAACGTTTTGGTAACGCTTCCATGAATGTTTGCGAGTCATTGGATGCGACAGCAAGCACGCAAGTTTCCATTGATTCTGGCAGCGAGAAGTTCCACGAGTTTTTTCAGGCGCTGCTGCTTATAGAGCCTGCGCTGACAATCCATTATGCCAATTCGCAGCGTCCCCATATTAGTGTAGACAGACTTCCGGCATCGCACATCAAGCCTATTGTAGGTGCATGGCATACAAGAAGCCCGAGAGAAGCTCTAAACGCCATCGTTGATAGGCTTATGCAATTGGAAGTGCCTTTTTTACCTGACCCTGAGTATCCTCAGATATACAGGGCAGAGCCGCTTATTGGGCACTGTCCCCCAACCGTCGAAGATTTAATGCTACAGGGTCGATTGAACGAAAGAACCTTGAACAATGTTGGCGGCTTTCTTCTTTCTCGCCCCGCCATCAGACGGTTCTCTCAGGGTCTTCTTGAAATGCGCGGAGTTGATGCCCAATCTACACCCGAAAAGGTAGCCGAGGTGGCGCGTTGTGTCGAAACCATTGTCTACAATGACAGAATTCGAGAAGAACTACTCTCAGATTATGCGCATTTAAGCGCGCTCGACCTTCTCACAATGCATCGCGTATCAGCCATGGAAGACAGGGACGATGCCTTGCACACTCTTGTTGCTGGAACCAGAATGATCGATTTTATTGATGACATTCTTGATCGTAGTCAGCCAGAGAAAAGCGTCCCCATCTCTCTTCCCTCTTGGGAAAACAGGGCATTTGCATAAATAGATGCGTGCGAAGGTGTGTTTTTTGGCGATCCATCCAGCACCCTGACGAAAACGGTCTGAAGCCACCTGTTCCCGCCAGAGTGCCGAGTTTCTTCTAACGGTTTTCCACAAAACAGTCAGACGGCGAGCCTATGACTGCTCGCCTAATGGGCTCCGGACAGGATCGCTGCCATTCCCATCACCGCGCTTGATCCGCATCTCGTGCGGCTTCTCCAGCGGTCCCGACGCTTAATGGGTCTCGGTCCCCGACTGTGGCGCTCAAGGCCAGAAAGACCGAGCCGCCCGCTTCAGAACGATAAGAATTTACGTCGCTTCTTGAGGAACTAAAGATTTCATGCCGACGATTTTCTGGAACTGAGTGAGGATTTCCGGATGATTTTGCGTGAGATGTTTTTTGATGCGCTCGTTTTTCACAAGCCTCATAAGCCAGTTCTGTGCAAGAACGAGGTTAAACACATCGGTGTCGTAGGTTTCAGTGATCAGCCTGTATTCTCTGTCAAGGAGCTGTCTTTCACTTTCCATGCTGGCAAGAAGTTCTTCGCTGTATCCTTTCGCTTTTTGGCTTTTACCTGGATCAACCAGTTTTTCTTTTGGCGTTGAGAGAAGGAGAGAGCGTGCGAAGGCCGTTGTGTAAAGATTGGCATCGTTCATCAAGATGGCTACCTCATATTGCCGAACATCCTTCATTTTTCGCAGGAGAGGAAACACGCTTGCACAAACCATTTTGTCTTTCAGTTGGTTTGCCGCATCCTCGCAGATACCTTCGAGTAAATTGCGTTTTCGCCTAATGTTGCCGATGTTGACGTTAAGGGCTTTTGCAAGATGCTCTTCAGGCAGTCCTCGTTCGATGGCGTTCAGGATCATCACGTGTTCCTGAATCGCGGGAAGGCGGGAGATATGCTTGTTATAGGTAAATGACTCGTCGTCAGTGGAGACGAGGCAGCGAACCTCTTTCTCGCCGAGGTCTTTAAGAACTTCGAGTCGCAAATGCCCATCAAGTAAAATGTAATGACTGCCTGTTTTGCCATGAGGAGCCACCACTGGAGGTTCGATAATGCCTACCGCTTGAACCGAAGCTACAATCGTCTTGAATTTCGAACTCGATTTTATGCGCGGTGAGATTGTTTTGGTAGCGAGGATGCGTTCGAGAGGCAAAACGATGATCTCATCTTGGAATCCAGCCCTAATGTCCGTTTGTGGTAGGGTAAGAGGTGATGTGTTACTCATGAACCCTTCTTTCCGATCAGCGCGTGTATTGGCGCGGGCATATCTGTTATCTTTTCTGCGCGCAGAAGCGTCATGAAATGATCTTCCTTAAACAGGTTCCTGAGCGCTGTAACGACAAAGGCAAGGCTGTTTGAGGCAGCTTCAGCTTTCTGGTTCATCAGCCGTTTGCGGTCTATTTCTTTTTGGTAATCTTTCATAATATCGCGCTTTGAAAGCGGTTCGCTCCGGCTTCCTTTTTTATGTCGGCCTGTTCTCATGTTCAGAAGTTTGCCGTGTCGGCGACGTAGGTCGATCTGCCGTTTGGCGGCTAGAAATCGTTTGCCACGCAGTTCCCCGCTTTCATAGGCTTCTTGGAGGGCACGCTGTTCGTCGTCAGGGAATGAGGCAATTGTTATCGCTAACCCAAGAGACATCTGTCCCGTCTCGACGGCATTAACAAGGCGTTCTTCGCCGTTCTCCTTGAGATTCAGGATGGCTGTTACATAGTCTGCCGTAACACCCGTTTTGGCCGCTATAGTTTTTGCGTCATAACCGTTCTTTTGCAAAAGCTCAATGCCATGCAATAAATCGACGGAGGAGTGGTGCCTGCGCGCGAGGTTTTCGACGAGGCTCATGATCAAGGCCTGTTCTTCGGTAGCCTCGATGATGATAGCAGGGATTTTCGTCTGTCCGCAGGCCATAAAGGCTTCCATGCGCCCTTGGCCGCAGACGAGGTCATAGTCCTTGCCCGCAACGCCGGAACGGCAAGGGGTGACGGTTATGGGGCGCTTTAAGCCAATTTGCGCGATGTTGGTTGCAATGTCTTTGAAAGTCTTTTGGTTGCGCACACGAGGGTTCAGAATATTGATCCGGTCGATGGGGATCAGCTTCACGGAAGCGGCTTTGACGCTCTTGCTCATGCGGCCTCCGACAAGGCAACGCGTGCTGCAAGCTGGAAAAATGGATCAAGGCTATCAAACCGATAGGTGTCAAGTGCGAAGCCATTATCTTCGGCAAGCCGGAGTTTCGGGTTCTCGATATCGATGGCGGGAAGAATGTAATAGTCCATTTGGGCTTTGTTTTCTGGGTTCATCCTAACGGCGATTGTAAAATCAGGCTGGAACCCCGTATCAAGACGTATTTTCCAACGCAACGAACCTGTTTCTGTTCGTTGGCATCGCGCTATGACAATAGACAGAGCTATCTCGTCGTTTACAATAATGAGCGGAGTTTTGAAGTCATGGGTTGCGCTCCCGCCAGCTTCCTTAATGCCCTTAATCACGCCTTCAGAAATCTCGGGGAAAAGGCTGCGCAGGTGCTTGTTGATCTCCTGATAGCTATAATCGATGCCAGGATCGTAGCCGATCAGTTTATAAGCTGAGACGAGGCCTCCGAAACGGTGGGCATAGGCACTGCTGGAGGGCATATCCTCCGCTTCGTTGATCAAAATGCCAGATAGCCACCCTTTGCGTTCTTGTAGGGCTTTAAGTTTTGTCAGCATGTCATCGTTGCTAAATCTTCTGCTACGCGCCCGTATGATGCCTTGAGCCGTATAGAAAAAGCGGGCCTCCACAATTGCGTCGAAGGCTCCCTCTGAGCGAACCCACATGTCGGGCGTATTTGTCACGCGCCGCTTTTTGAGCTTGAAGGATTTGCGATTGAAGACGTTGTTACCAATATATTTCTCGTTGATCAAAAGCTCATGTACCGTTCCGCGTGTCCACGGGCGGCCAAGGTCTGTCGATACGCCGCGTTTGTTCAATTTAGCCGCGATCTCGCTTTCCTGAAGGCCTTCTTCGGTGAAAGCGCGATATACCCACCGCACGTTCTCAACTTCTTCCTTTGGGCCGGGGACGAGGACAACGCGATCAGTTTGTAAGGATTTTTGTTCACCGCGCTTTAACTCGCCTTTGGTCTGTCGCTGTTCATCAACGAGGACTCGACGTAGGCCGTAACCAGCAGGGCCGCCTTGTCGAAAGCCAAGCTCAATTAAGCGGCACTGCCCGGCAAACACCTTACATGACAATTCACGGCTATACTCGCCAGCCATGGCGCGTTTGACGCCTTTGACAATGGTAGAAACGGGGCTGCCATCATTTTCAAACTGTTCGGCGACGTATTGGACGTCGATCCCGGCTCTACGGCAAATGTACTCATAATAGGCACTCTCATCAGCGTCCTGAAACCGCCCCCAGCGCGTGACATCCAGAACAAGAATAACGCCGTAATCAAAGGTTTCGGCTTGAACGTCAGCAATCAGGCTTTGCAGCGCGTCGCGCCCATCAAGCTTCAGCCCGCTTTTACCAGAATCTGTATAGGTTTTGACGATCTCAATTTGACGGTGCAGCGCGTATTCGCGGATTGCATCGGCTTGGTTCTCTGTTGAGTATTTCTGGTGATCCGTCGACATGCGCACATACATAGCCGCGCGTTTTGCGAGCTCTTCTTTTGGCCAGCGCTTTCCTGAGGCGATCCCATTATCATTTAACAGCACGGTTCACCTTTTCAATAATTGGTGCAAACACAGCGAGCGGCCAGAGCCACACGGATCAGCAGCGAAGCGCGATTATGGTCATTGTTAGTCTTGATCGCCATTTTCTGGCCAGTAGAGCCTGATTTTAACATTCAATTTTCCTGTTCAGGCCTGCCTTTGCGGGCAGTCACCCTCCAATCTCTCCATATCCGAAAACTTAACTATGGAGAGAAACCATGTCTTCTACAAATGTGGGTAAAGGTTTACCCAAGTTTTTTCTTGCAGAGCTTGAAGAAATTATTGCAGCTAATATTTCAAAATCACTACGCCAAGATTTTGCAACGGTAAAAATGGCTGCAACAGAAGTGGCGTTGCAGGTTGAAACGAACACTGAGACAATCAAAAAATGGTATAACGGTGCCAATATACCATCAGCTGCTAATCTTATAGTTCTGGCGCGTATATCGCCTTCTGTACGATTGATGGTTTTGAGCCTTATAGATGACAGAAAGCTTTTCTGATTTGTTGCGCTGCTTGCTTCAGTTGTATCAATAATGTCCATCTTGTCAGTAGGTGCGGACTGGTGCAGAATTGCTCCAGTCCGTGCTCTGCGCGGGGATCTCTGCTGGAACAACTGTGTTGAAAAGAGCGTCTGCACGAATGTCTAACTAAAAAGGTGATGATAATGGAGCCTTCTATTCTTCTTGGGTTGATTGTTTTTGCTCTTGTCTGGTGGCTTGGGTCATTTCTTTTCTCCTCTAAAAAGGCTCAAGAGAATGAGCTGCCTATCACTCTACTCATAACGATTGAAGATTCCCGATCCGTTGCGCCGCCCTTGCCAAAAGGTCGGGTGGCAAATACTGAAAAGGATCGCGAGGATTCAGAAAGGCAAAAGCCTACGGAAAAGGCTGACAAAGCCCTCGCTGGCATGGCGTTTTTTATCGTTTATCAGGATGCTCAAGGCGACTTCACGGAACGCCGCATTACAATCAAGAAAATCACCAACAAAGGCAACGACCTCTACATTTCCGCTTTCTGCCACGAACGGGAGGCAGCACGCAGTTTTTATTCCAGCCGAATTGAAAGCTTGACTGATCTTGCCACAGGGGAAGTCGTGGATGACGCGACGGGATATCTTCAGTCACTGATGGCAGCCAATGGGTTCGGCAAACCCGCACAGCCATCTCCAACCGAGGAGTGGATCCGGAACCTTCGCCCTATCATCGAATATGATCCGCTTGGAAAAGCTATGGATGAGTTCCAATCAGAGGTTCTTTCACTTATCTTCATGGCGCGCGCGGATGGGCGTATGGTCAAAGCCGAAAGAAAGGTCATTTTCGACTTCGTCAAAGAGCGGTTGCCCGAAGGCAAGTTCTTCGATGAGGAGGTTGATGACTATCTGTCGCGCATGTATCCCGACAAGGATTTGTTCAAAGAGGCTTTTGCAGAAGTCATGAAACTGGAAAAGCCACGGCGCGAACGCCTTATTCAAGCGCTCGAAGCCGTCATGCAGGCGGATGGCAAGATCAAGGAGGGGGAGGCATCTATGCTGGCCGCTTATCGTGACGTACTGTCCAAAGCGGCATAGGCATATTTGACGGTGCTTCTGCGTCGTTTTTTGAATTTGATTATCGGCAATTGATCGGCACAATATAAGATCACATAACCCCGTTGTTACCAATTTTTTCTTTGCATGGTTCCTCTGATGAGATTATCATATCACGTATGAGCAACGCTTTTGAACAAAAACGCAGCAAAAAACAGGACTTCGCACAAGCGATGGTTTCTGTTGCGCGCGTTGCTGCCGTCATGATGATGCCTGCCTAAGGCAGGAACATACGCGCTCTCTCACCTTAAATTATGATCTTTATTCACCCATCGGGGGACGTTCGTCCTGTGCTTATGCGCAGTAAAGCCAATTGCTTTCGTGCAATTGGCTCTGGTGTTCGTTCGTCCCGACAAAATATGGAGACGACCATGACTTCAATCAATAAGCCGACACCTAAATCCGAAACGGGCATTACTGCTCAGGAAAAAACTGCTGATAAAGAAGGGCACACACAGAAAAGAAAAACAACCGTGCCTAGCAGGCCTGTTGTAGATTGGGATGATGAGTTCCGCTACAGACCTTACGGTGGGTTGATTGATCCCCAGTAAAGAGAGGGGCCGCTTCGATGATCAAAACCATCGAGGCGGCTTTTATATTGTCAGTTCGAATCCCAAACGCGCATTCGAAACGCATTAACCATCAGCTTCTTGTTGGAAAGAATAAAAACATGCATAATCAACGTGTTAATATGGAGCATGTTCTTCCCCAGTCACGTTCCCTCCGCCATTAAAACGAAAGAACCGCCCAATGGGCGGTTCTTTCGTTTTAACCGTCGAGGACAAGATTCGAACGAAGTGTGAGTTCGACGACGAGGCATTCAAACAGGCGGGCGCGCACGTGTCCGCGCCCGCACAAAATCAAAAAGCATGCCGAAGGCGCGATGGAGGCCGCGAAGCGGACGACATCAATCTCATCCTCTCCGCCATTAAACAGAAAATATGGTTCGCACGCGGAAGAGAGTTTCGCGACGAGTCCTTAATCCGATCTAACAATTTTTTACACGGTCACTAACTCTCGATGATCGCCCGGAATATCGCCAATAAAAAAAAGAAAGCATTACGACAAACGTGCTTTTAATATTGTGGAATATACTTAGTTTAAAGAACTGATCAATGTTGGTGTTGAAGGACACCCCATTTTCATGTAGTATACACGACTGGCTCTGATAGTTCGTTTTTCCAACGAAGGAAGGAGGTTGCCATGACAAAAGACATGGAAGGCGGTTCGGCATCGACCCTCATGCAGTATCTAAAAGGCATGCAATTTCCTGCACAAAAAACAGATCTAGAGAAAATAGCAAAGCGGAATGGCGCAGACGACGCTGTTCTTAAGGAGATTAGGAACTTGCCTGGGGACTCTTTTAATACCATGGCTGATGTTGAAGAGGCCTGTGGTGAAAAGAGCAGCCGATAAGATTGAATGAACAGGGCGTGAGTTGTTGATCCGTAACGTCGGGTCGATAACTCATGCAACAACGAGTCATCTCTTATCGCGAGCAAACAAGACTCGATCTTTAAGCTGTACTTTGTGCAGAGCGCATTTTTCAAACAAGAGTTGACGACAAGGCGGCACTTTAATTGGTGACGATAGGCATTCTGTCTCTAACGTATGACTCCCTCAACCAGAGAAAAGGAGAGAAACATGTTTACATCAAAAGAACAAACGCGCGACCAAATGAAGCAAGACTTAAATCAAATGAAAAACACTGGCGCCGCCATTGAGGAGAATCTTGGGGAATTGGCGCAAGAAGCCGGACAATATGCACGCCGCGTTGTTAACGCAACGAATGAGGCCGCAAAGGCAGGGATTTCAGACGCAACGACGGCGGTAAAAACGCAAGTTCGCGAGAACCCGATTCAATCGACCGTTATCGCAGCAGGCGTCGGTTTCATGCTGGGTTTTCTTTTGCGGCGTTAGCCCTCATCCGGGCATAGAGGTGGGGTCGTATGTCAATATTGGATAGAATCCTGAGCGTTGTGTCCGTTGGCGGTGCGATCGGCGGATCCATCGCTGGCATTGGGCTGTTGCAAAGATTGGCAAGCAAAACAATCGTCGTGCTCGGATTGATGATTGTCAGCGCGATGCTGGGAGTCATTTCCTTGGTTGGTATATTATACGCGGTCTACATGGGATTAATGGCCTCTGGCCTATCCCCATTATTGGCCCTGTTTTATGTTGTGGCCGTCGTGTTGCTCGTGACGATTGGTTTTATCGCGCTCACCTATAGAAGTTTTAATAACTTGAAAGAAAACTCTTTCAAAAACGTCTATCATGACATGCCGTTCACTGCGCGCGTTTCTTATTGTGCGAACAAGTTTCTGAACGGGTTTTCTCATCCGGGGGAGCATAAAAAAAAGAGCGATTAAAAAGGCCTTCTCTATTATGCTATATCGGCATAATCTTCAGGCGAGAGAAGGATTCATGGCTTATCGCGTTGGCACCATCGTTCACGTCAAAGACAGAATGCAATCACGGTATAGTTATGTGATAACGGAAAGTGCTGGCAAAAACTTTGATCCCGCCTTCACGCCGCATTTTTCACCAAA
>DNGD01000226.1 GCA_003486725.1 Rhodospirillaceae bacterium | reverse complement strand
GGCGATTTGAAGCTGGTGCTTTGCAACAAGGCCTATGCGCAAGCGCTGGATTCAACGGTCGAGAACATACTGAAAAACCAAACGGAGTTGATGGAGCCGTCTTCCAAGGCGGGACGCGAGCTGGCCGTCGCCGCCTTGGCCAAGGGCGCGACGATGAGCGAGCGCGACCATGCCGTGATCAGTGGAAAACGCCGCCTCCTTCAAATCGTGGAGCGTCCTTTTCCCAAGGAAGAAGCCGCTGCGCCGGCACCGTTTGCGCTGCTCGGTTTCGCCGTCGACGTCACGGCGGAAGAAGATAAGGAGACCGAGCTGCACCGCCATCTGGTTTCGCACCATGAGGTGATGGAGCATCTTAGCGCCGCGATTTGCGTCTTTGGCCCCGATACACGCCTTGAGTTTTATAACCGCGCCTATCAACGGCTGTGGGAATCTCAGGACGTCTTTTTAGACAGCAAACCGACGTTCAGCGATCTTTTGGAAGATTTGCGCGCGCGCCGCCGCGTGCCGGAACAGGTCGATTTCCAAAAGTACAAAAAGGAACAACTCGCACTTTTCACGTCGCTATTAGAGCCGCGTGAGGACGTTATGTATCTGCCGGATGAAACCAGTTTGCGCGTGATGACCGCGCCGCACCCGCTGGGCGGCCTCATGTATGTCTATGAAAACGTCACGGATCAATTGGCGTTGGAGAGTTCCTATAACACCTTGATGGCGGTGCAGCGCGAGACCATCGACAATCTGGCCGAAGGCATCGCCGTCTTCGGTCCTGACGGCAAGATTCGGTTGTCGAATGCCGCGCTGGCTGATTTGTGGAATCTGCCTAAGGATTTTCTAGACGGCGAGCCGCACGTGTCGGAGTTTATCGAACGTGCGAAAGAGCTGGTCAATGTGACGAGCAATTGGGAAGAGCATAAGGCCGAGCTGGTCGGCTATGCCTTGCACCGCACGCCGCGCACGGGCCGGCAGGGACGCACGGACAATCGCGTGATCGAGTTTTTGACCGTGCCGCTACCGGATGGCTCTGTGCTCAACAGCTTTTTGAACGTGACGGATTCGGTGCAGGTCGAGCAGGCGCTTCGCGCCAGCAACGCTGCGCTAGCAACGGCGGATCGCTTGAAATCGGACTTCGTCGCGAACGTGTCGTATCAGTTGCGCACGCCGCTGAACACCATCACGGGCTTTGCCGAGATTTTGGTCGAGCAGTATTTCGGAACGCTGAACGAGCGACAAATGGAATACACGACAACGATCAAGGCCGAGAGCGAGAAGCTGTCGCGTCTGATCAACGATGTGTTGGATCTGGCGACGATCGAGGCGGGCCGCATGACGCTGGATCGTCATCTGGTGAACGTCGCGAGCCTGCTCAATGACGCCAAGGCCATGACCGCCGAATGGGCGCGCCAGCAGTCGTTGGAGATTTTGATCGAGTGCCCGTCTTCGCTGGGCGCATTTGAAGTCGATGAACAGCGCGTGAAGCAGGTGCTGTTCAATCTGATCAGCAATGCGATCAAATACACGCCCGCAGGCGGGAACATCGCGCTGGCCGCGTGGCAGCAGGATGAATGGATCGTCATCAGCGTTCTGGATACCGGCGTCGGTATTCCTGAAAGCGATCGCGACCGCATCTTTGGCAAGTTCGAGCGCTCGAACGATCATCTGCGTCAGGGCGGGGCGGGTCTGGGCCTTAGCCTTGTTAAAAGCTTTGTGGAGCTTCATGGCGGCCGCGTCGAGATTTTCAGCGACGACAAGGACGGCACGCGCATCAGCTGTTTCTTCCCGCAAAAAGCGCCGAAAAAGGATGACGTGAAGTGAGCGCAGGCGCGGCAGAGATGGACACGGCAGGGTTGCGCCTGAAGGATTTGGTGGCGACGCAGGCGCTGGCGCAGCGCTTGGCACCGTTGTTGCGGCGCGGCGATGTGCTCGCGCTCGGCGGTGATCTGGGGGCCGGAAAAACGACTTTTGCACAGTTTCTGCTGCAAGCACTGGGGGTAGAGGGTGATATCACCAGCCCGACCTTTACGCTGGTACAGGTTTATGAAACGGCGCGGTTTCCCGTCTATCATTTTGATTGGTATCGGTTGAAAGCGCCGCAAGAGGTTGAGGAAATCGGATTTGACGAGGCTTGCGCCGAGGGTGTGGCCGTTGTTGAATGGCCGGAAAAGGCGGCGGCGTATTTGCCGCGCGACAGCTTGTCTTTGCGGTTTTTTTTGGATCAAGACGGGGCGCATCGGGTGCGGATCGAGGCAACGGGCCAGTGGGTTCATCGGTTAGAGGAAATGCCGAATGCAGACGGAAGCTGAAATTGAATCTTTTCTGCGGGATGCGCACTGGGGCGGCGTACCGCGCGAGCCGCTCGCGTCGGGCTATTCCTCGCGTTTGTTTTACAGGCTGCACCGCACGGAAGGGAATCCCCGCACGGCGATCCTGATGCGCGCCAATCCCGATCAAAAGACGGAAGCCTTCGTCAATCTGGCGGCACTTTTACGGCGGATCGATTTGCCCGCCCCGACCATTTATGCCAGCGACTTGGTGCGCGACCTCGTGCTGATGGAAGATTTTGGCGACAATCCCGTCGGGCAGCTTTTGGATCAGGGGCGCGACCCCGCGCCATTCGATGAGGATGCGGCGGCGTTTTTGGCCACTTTGCACAAGCGGTTCCAGCAAAGCATGCTGGGGGGAGCCTATAAAACGCCCCTGTACAACGCGGCGTTGTTGACGGATCAAACGACACTGTTTCTGGATCATTATTACCCGCGCCTGTTTCGACGTGCGGCGACCGCGCGTGAGCGCGGCGGGTTTGTGCAGGCGTGGCAAAGCGTCCTTTCGCCGCTGGATACCCTGCCGCGCTCGCTTCTGCTTCGCGATTTTATGCCCGACAATATGATGGCGCTGTCGGCACCGGTTCTGGGGCACCCCATGGGGGTCATCGATTTTCAGGATGCCGGCATCGGGTGCGTCGCCTATGACATCGCGTCGTGGTGCGAGGAAGTAAGGCGCGATGGCGGTCTGGCGCGGTTGCCGCAGTTTGTCGCGACCTATAATGCGCAAAACCCCGCGATTGATGAAAAGGTTTTGTTGAATGCCACCCGCGTTTATGCGGCGCAGCGGCACACGCGCATTCTGGGGTTGCTCGTCAAACTGGATCGCACCGAGCATCTGCCGCGCGTCTGGCGGACGGTGCAGGCCTTGTTGCGTGAAGAAGCGCTGGCACCGGTGCGCCGCTGGTTTACCTCCTGCCCGCCACCCTCGCTATGACGTCGCCACTTTCCCCCTTTCTTTCCGATACGGCCATGGTGCTGGCGGCGGGGTTCGGCAAGCGCATGCAGCCGCTCACGCTTCAAACGCCCAAGCCGCTACTCAAAGTCGGCGGGAAACCCATGCTGGATCACGCGCTCGATCATCTGCGTGACGTCGGGATCAAACGTGCTGTTGTGAATACGCATTATCTGGGCGACCAGATCGCCGTGCATTGCGCGCAGCGCACCGATATGGAGATTATCCTCTCGCCCGAAGAAGAGATTCTGGAGACGGGCGGCGGGGTGAAAAAGGCGCTGGAGAACTTCGGCGACAACCCTTTTTTTGTGCTGAGTGCCGACCTGCCGTGGATTGATGGCGCGGTGCCCGCCTTGCAGCGCATGGCCGAGGCGTGGGATCCGGCGAAGATGGATCAGCTGCTCTTGGTAGCCCCGCTTTCTAAGGCGCATGGGTGCGGCACGAAAGGCGACTTTATGCGCGAAGAGGATGGGCGTTTGTGGCGCAAAGACGCGCCCTATCCGCGTCCCTATGTTTTTTTTGCCGCACAAATCGTCAAGCCACAGCTGTATTATGATATCGACGAAACAGTTTTTTCGAACAATCTGGTTTTTGATCTGGCGGAATCGCGGGATCGTTTGTATGGCCTCGTGCTTGATGGCAGCTGCTATCACGTCGGGACGCCGCAGGATTTGTTTGAGGCTAACCGTCTTCTTGAAAGCGGCAAAGGTTGGGGCGAGGCGCCGGAATGAGCGGCGTTTTCACCATCCCCGCAGACCGGTGTTTCGTCACGACGTTGGCGGAAGGTCTGTGGCGGCGGGTGGAAGCTGACCCGCTGCGGCTCGCGGAAATGGAAGTTTATCTCCCGACCCGCCGCGCGTGCCGTGCGCTTCGCGAGGCGTTCTTGCGGGTAACAGATGCGCACGCTGCGCTGTTGCCGCGCTTGAGGCCTCTGGGCGATGTGGACGACACGGATTTTGTTTTTGCGGACAGCGCTGCGCTGGGCGATCTGCCGCCCGCCATCACGCCGTTGCGCCGCCAGATGCTGCTGACCCAGATGATTGCCGCCAAGGATAAAAGCTTGCCGCTGGATCAGGCGACGGCGCTGGCTTTGACATTGGGCGCGCTTTTGGATCAGGCGCAAACGGCCTCGCTGGATTTTGCGCAGCTGCCTAACTTGGTGCCAGCAGGAACGCTGGCGCAGCACTGGCAGGAAACCTTGCAGTTTCTGGAAATCGTCACAGCGGCATGGCCCGCGATTTTGGCCGCCGAAGGCTGCATGGATCCCGCCGCACGGCGCGTGGCTGTGCTAGATCGTCAGGCGCAATTGTGGAGTGAGACAAAACCCGATCATCCGATCATCGCGGCGGGATCGACGGGCTCGGTGCCCGCCGTCGCGCGGCTGATGAAGGCGATTGCAGGGTTGCCGCGCGGCGAGGTGATTTTGCCCGCGCTGGATTTGTCGCTGGATGAAGATGGGTGGCAGGCGGTCAGCGAAACGCATCCGCAATTCACGATGAAAGCATGGCTGGAAACAGCCACCGTGAAGCGGGAAGAGGTGAAAGAGTGGGAAGGCTCTGCAGTGCAAAACGCGCCGCGCGTGCGTCTGTTGCAAGAAACCATGTGTCCGGCGGAGGTCAGCGACCGTTGGCAGAAACTGACGGCGCAGGATATTCCGCCCAACTCTATTCAGGGGCTTGAGGCGCTCGCGCTGGACCATATGCGCGAGGAAGCCGAAGTGATTGCACTACGTTTGCGCGGCGCGTTGGAAGAGGCAGGTAAAACGGCGGCGCTGGTAACACCCGATCGTGCGCTCGCGGCGAGGGTCGCCGCGGCGTTGACTCGCTGGGGGATTGCGGTGAATGACTCCGCCGGTGCGCCGCTTGATGCGCTGCCGGTCGGGCGGTTCCTCGTTGAGGCGATCAAGGCGGCGGCAAAAAGTGCCGATCCGATCGATTATCTGACGCTGTTGAAACATCCGCTTACGGCGGCGGGGATTGCTCCGGTGCAGGCGCAACATTACACCCGCATGGCCGAAGAAAAAGTCTGGCGCGGGGTGCGCCGCACTGATGGCCT
>DNGD01000181.1 GCA_003486725.1 Rhodospirillaceae bacterium | reverse complement strand
GCCTTTTAGGGCGGAAAAAACGGCTTAAAAGCGCGGAAAAGGGGACAAAACGGCCTTTGGCAGCGGCGGCGCGGCCTGTTTTGACGCGTTACCGTGCCCCCACAATGCGACCGCCGCCCAGAAGGTGCGTACCGTCATACATCACGCCAGCCTGTCCCGCCGCGACGCCGAAGACGGGTTCGCTCAAATGGATTTCGCCGGATTTTCCATCATCCAGTTTATGGAATGTCGCGGCCACAGGGGCTTGCATGGAGCGCAGCTTGACCGTGACGGGGAGCCCGCCCGCAGGAACATCGCCGCCCAGCCAATTCAAATCGGTCAGCGTCACGATGCGTTTGGCCAGCGCCTCGCGCGGCCCGACGATGACTTGGTTTTTTGCGGCATCCAGCGCAAGCACAAACAAAGGCGCGTTGTTGTCGCCTTTGCGCGCGCTCAGGTTCAGGCCCTTGCGCTGCCCCACCGTAAAATGCGCAATGCCATCATGGGTGCCCAGAATGTTTCCTGCCTCATCGACAATGTTGCCGCGCGTGAACGCCTCGGGGCGAAGCCTTTGCAGAACGCTCGCGTAATCGCCGCAGGGCACAAAGCAAATATCCTGACTGTCCGGTTTTTGCGCGACGGAAAGGCCAAGGCTCGCGGCGATCGCGCGCGTGTCGTCCTTGGTCATCTCGGCCAGCGGAAAGCGCAGGAAGTCTATTTGCGCTTGCGTCAACGCTGACAGGAAATAGCTTTGATCGCGCGCTGGATCATCGCCAGTATGAAGCTGTGCGCCTTCCGGCGTTTCAACGCGCCGCGCATAATGGCCGGTCACGAGAGCCTGCGCGCCCATTTCTTTAGCTGCATCCATCAGCGCACCGAATTTGATCAGTCGATTGCACCGCACGCACGGCACGGGCGTTTCGCCATCCAGATAGCTGTCGGCGAAATAATCCATGACGCAGGAGGCGAAAAGATCGCGCAGGTCGATGATGTGGTGGGGAATGCCGAGAGCCGCCGCGACGCGCGCGGCATCATCCGTGTTGTCGTCGTCTTGAAGGCGCATGGTCAGCGCGAAAACATCCGCGCCGCGTTCCTTGTACAGCGCCGCCGCGACGGCGCTGTCCACACCGCCCGACAAAGCCACGGCAACGCGAAGTGCGGAGCCATCTAGGGCTTTATCGGGTGACGTGTTCTCGCGCATCGGTTTATTTTGTAATATGGCTGCGGATCATCCACATGGTTTTCTCATGCTCGCCCAGCTGTTTGACCATCAAATCCTGTGTTGCCAGATCATCGATGTCGTCGGCCATGTTTTCGGCCTCCACCAGACGTTCGCGCACAAGCTCATGGCTGGCGAGCAAATCAGCAAGCATGCCTTCGGCTGTCAGAGCCTTGGTGCCCGCTTCGGTGATCACGGTGTTTTGCAAAAAGGATTCCATGCTGCCGTCAGGCATCATGCCCAGCGCGCGGATACGCTCCGCGATTTCATCGGCAGCGGCGGTGAGAGAGGCATATTGCTCACCAAAAAATGCGTGCAACGGCGCAAAGCTCATTCCCACCACGTTCCAGTGATAGCCATGCGTTTTGACCGCGAGAACATAGGTATCGCTCAGCACATTGGCGAGCTGCTTGGCCATCGATGCCTGCGCATTCGATACTTTAGCACTCGATGTTACTTTAACGGCCTTGCTTTTTGTGACGGTTTTTTTGGCCATGGGAGCCTCCCTTGTTGCTGTTTTAGAAGTATTCTAGAACAAACACCATTGTACCAAGTTTTGTGCCGTCAGCGCAATGACTATCGCGCACGTTAATTGTGGTTTGTTTACAGCGGAGCTGTTGCGGCGATGAGCCATTGTCCGGCGGTCTCGTCCAGTTGAGGACGCAGCGCCTTGCAAACACGCGCGTGATAGGCGTTCAGCCATTCCTTTTCCCGACTTGTCAGCATCGTGGCATCGATGGCGCGGCGATCAAAGGGCGCGAGGGTCAGCGGCTCGAAGCCCAGCATCTTCATATCAGGATTGCTGATTTCAAACAGCTCGACGACATACTGCAAATTCTCAAGGCGGATGCCGTAATGCTTCGGCTTGTAATAACCTGGCTCGTTCGAGAGAACCATATTGGGGCAGAGCGGGGCAACCCCGCGCCGCGAGACGCCTTGCGGTCCTTCATGCACGCACAAGTAACAGCCGACGCCGTGACCCGTGCCGTGGCCGTAATCAAGACCCGCTTCCCACAGATATTGCCGCGCCAGAACATCCAGATCCGCGCCGCTGGTGCCTTCGGGAAACCGTGCGGCGGCGAGGGCGATGTGACCCTTGAGAACGCGCGTATAGCGATCGCGCATTTCCGGTGTGATGGTGCCCAGAGGAATGGTGCGCGTCACATCCGTGGTGCCGTCCAGATATTGCGCGCCGCTGTCAAGGAGCAAGAAGCTGTTTTTGTCGAGTTGGCGCGTGGTCTCTTTCACCGCACGGTAATGCACGATCGCGCCGTTGGGGCCCGATCCTGCGATGGTGGCAAAGCTGGGGCCTTGATACAGGTTGCCTTGCTCACGAAAAGCGGTGAGCTTTTGTTCCACGTCGATTTCGCTGACGCCGCCTTGCGGCGCGGTTTGATCAATCCACGCCATGAGTTTGACAAGCGCTGCGCCGTCGCGCCGATGCGCCGCGCGCATGCCGTCGATTTCCGTGTTGTTTTTACAGGCGCGGGGAAGGGCGCACGGATCGCTTTCAAAGGTCAGCGCCGCGCCGTTTTCGCGCAACGTCTGGATCGTCGCATAGGCTGTTTCTTCGGGGTCGACCATCACGCGCGCCTTGGCCTCGCCGAGGCGTTTCAGTGCGGCGGGAAATTCTGTTTCAGCATAGCGCGTCACGTCGCTGCCCAGCGCTTTGTCCACATCGTGCGGAACCTTGCGCGGATCGACAAACCATTCCACCGTGCCGTCCACGCGTGTGATAACCGTGGAAAGCGGCAGCGGCGTATAGGAAACATCCCCGCCGCGCACGTTGAGCAGCCAAGCAACCGAGGCCGGATCGGTGATAACCGCCGCGTTCAGGTTTTTCTTTTTCAGCTCTTCCGCGATCTCGTGACGTTTGAGGACGGAGGCTTTGCCGGCATAGCCGATATCATGCACTGTAATGGGCGTCAGCGAACCTTGCGGCCTGTCCGTCCACAGCGCGTCGATCGGGTTTTCGGCCAGAGGCTTGAGCGTCGCGTTTTTCTTCAGCGCGACGGCTTCGTACCTTTCGATCTGCCGCGCGGTGTGAAGGCGTGGATCGAAACCGATGACCATCTGCGTCAGCAGATTTTCTTCCAGCCACGCGGAGGGCGTTTTCTTGGCCGTATCGAACAGCGTGTAAAGACCTTGCGGCAATTGGTCGCCCGCTTGCAGCGTATAACGGCTGTCCGTGAAAAAGATGGCGCGATCCATCAGTACGATCACAAAACCGGCCGAGCCGGAAAAGCCCGTCAGGAATTTGATGCGCTTGGACTGCGGCGCGACATATTCATTTTGGTATTCGTCCGCCATCGGGACAAGAAAACCGTCAAGCCCCTGCGCCTTCAGCGCATCGCGCAAAGCTTGTAGGCGGTCATAAAAGGGCGGGGTGGAAAGAGCGGAAGAGAGAGACTGGTTCATGCCCCAATGTTGATCATATTGGACGCGAGAGTGCAAGCACAGTCCACTCGCCAAGCGATTTTTGATCGACCAGTTTTAATCCTTGCGCCTCATGCGCTTTGATCACCGCGTCTGCTTGTGTGTTTAACAAGCCGGACAGAATGGCTATGCCGCCAATCTTCAAATGGTCTTTCAGTTGTCCTGCCATTTCGCAAAGCGGATCGGCGAAAATATTCGCCATAATCAAATCATAGGGCGCTTGCTGCGCGATAAGCGGCAGCGCATAGCCCATGCTGATTTCAAAGCGCACGCGATCCTGCACGCCGTTGTTCACGGCGTTGTCTTTGGCGATCGCGACGGAGAGTTCATCCATGTCCACACCCAACGCGCGCCCGCGCGTTGCCTTGGCAAACGCCATCGCCAGAATGCCGGAGCCACAGCCCATATCCAGCATCCGCCCGTTTTGCAGTTGTTCGTTGGCGCGCAGCAACTCATCCAGCCGCTCAAGACAACCGCGCGTTGTCGGATGCTCGCCCGTGCCGAAGGCCGAGGTCGCATCGATCTGTAAAGCCAGCGCCGGATCGGTAATCTTGTCGCGATGCGCCGCGCCGAAAACCGTCCAGCGTGCCACGGGCAGAGGCGGAAAATCTTCCGACACTTTCTTGATCCAGTCCAGATTGCCGACAGGAATAATGTCGAAGGTTGATTTCAGCAGAGCCGCTTCGCCCAAAACGGGCTTCAGCCGTTCATAGATCGGCGCGGCATCGGGGCAGCCGTCGACCAGCATTTCCACCATCGCCATCGTTTCGCGCGGGGGCGCAAGGATCGAGACCGCCAGCGCCTCTTCTTCGAACAAAGCGCTCACGCGCTCCGTTTGTTCGGGGCGGCAAGAAATGCGGATCGTATGGAGGTCGGGCTTAAGGGGCATAGTTCCTCGGCATGATAATGATAAAGGCATTCTATCTCACCTCCCGCTCGCAGGGGAGGAAATAAAACATAGGGAAGCTCTTGTTTTTACGCGCTCCCGATCACGATGCCCGTGAGCAGGACCAACGCGCCGCCAAGGACGACTTGGACGAGGGCTGAGTGGAACGGTGTTTCCATATATTTCCAGCGGATCCAGCAGATCGCCCACAGCTCCACCAGCACAAGGACGGCGGCGATGCCCGTGGCCGTCCAGAAATCCGAAATCAAATAGGGCAGGGTGTGGCCAAGGCCGCCCGCCGTTGTCATCAACCCGCACGCGGTGCCGCGCACCCACGGCTGCCCGCGTCCCGTCAGTGCGCCATCATCCGACATGGCCTCCGTGATTCCCATGCTGATGCCGGAGCCGATGGAGGCCGCGATGCCGACCAGAAAAGCGTCACGGGTATTATGTGTCGCAAAGGCGGCGGCGAAGATGGGTGCCATCGTGGAAATGGAACCATCGATCAGTCCGGCAAGGCCGGGCTGTACGATCTGCAAAAGGAACATCCGTTTTGCGATGGACTCTTCGGCTTCTTTCGCCGTTTGGGGGACGGCGCTTTTCTCGACCGAGTCGGCGCGGGCGGCATGGCCTGTTTCCTCCAAAGCGAGATCGCCCAGCAATTTGCGCACATCGACGTCGACGGCGCGGCTGGCGGCTTTGGCGTAGAAGTTTGCGGCTTCGATTTCCATCATCGCGGCCTGACGGCGCACGGCATCAATGCGCAATTTTTCCATCAGCCAGATAGGACGACGCTTTAAAAAACCGCGCACATCTTGGCGCGTGATATAGGGCATGCGCTCGCCGAACTTGC
>DNGD01000224.1 GCA_003486725.1 Rhodospirillaceae bacterium | reverse complement strand
ATAAACAGAGTGGTACGAACGCGCAGCTCTTCCTGACGACGCTCGGACTCTTCCTTTTCGGTCAGGATATCGATATCCCAGCCCGTCAGCATCGACGCCAAGCGCACATTTTGGCCACGGCGACCGATGGCCAGCGAAAGCTGCTCATCCGGCACCACAACGTCCATGCGATGATTGTCTTCATCCAAAACAACCTTGGCAACTTCGGCGGGAGCCAGCGCGTTCACGACGAACGTGGCGGGATCCTGCGACCAAGGAATAATGTCGACCTTTTCGCCCTGCAACTCGCCTACAACGGCCTGAACGCGGCTGCCGCGCATACCGACGCAAGCGCCGACGGGGTCAATAGAGCTGTCATTCGAAATCACGGCGATCTTCGCACGGCTCCCGGGATCACGTGCCACGGACTTGATCTCGATAATGCCGTCATAAATCTCGGGCACTTCTTGCGAGAACAGCTTGGCCATAAAGATCGGATGGGTACGCGAGACGAAAATCTGCGCGCCGCGTTGTTCTTCGCGCACGTCGAAAATATAGGCGCGAACGCGATCACCATTCTTGAAATGCTCGCGCGGCAGGCTTTCATCACGTGACAGCAGCGCTTCGGCGCGGCCCAGATCGATGGTGATATTGCCGTATTCCACGCGCTTGACGGTACCGCTGACGATTTCGCCCACGCGATCCTTGTATTCCTGGAACTGGCGGCGACGCTCGGCTTCGCGCACTTTTTGCACGATAACCTGCTTGGCCGTCTGCGCGGCGATGCGTCCCAGATCAATTGGGGGAAGGTCGTCGATAATGAATTCGCCCAGTTGCGCATCGGCGCGGGTCTTGCGCGCGGCCTTCAGCGTCAATTGCGTATGTTCGTCTTCGATCGTTTCCACGACGAGCAGATAACGCTGCAACCTCACCTCGCCCGTTTTACGGTCGATGGTCGCGCGAATATCGTGTTCATAGCCATATTTGGCGCGTCCAGCTTTCTGGATCGCCTGTTCCATAGCCTCTAAAACTTCATCGCGATCAATACTCTTTTCACGCGCAACTGCATCGGCAACATGTAACAATTCCATCTCGAACCTCGTCATGATTCTGTATTGTTCTTACTAACGCCGTGTCAGGCAACAAAAAAGGCGGGCTTTTGGCCCACCCGTCAAACTGACATTCGGATTTAAAGGCATCATAGCCCAAACGCCGTGAAAAGCAAGCGGTATCACAGCCTTATTAAGATTAACCACGCATTATGCGCTCTACACGCCGCCTCGCAAAAGGTTAACCATGAATCCACCGTATGAATCCAATACCTTCCCTCACTTATCAACAGGGTTAAAACCCTACCACTTCTGGCAATAAGGTCTCCTCAGGCCAATCATAGCGCTCTGATGTCACCTGCAACTCGCGCGTTTGGCGCTCAAAGGTGTTCTGCATAACCTTCTGCATGAAATGCACCGCATGGCGCAGCGCGAGGGTCTTATCACGGTGTTTCAGATAACTTCCCAAGAACAGCGCCGAAAACAAATCGCCCGTACCATTCACAGGAATGGGGAACTGAAACTCGTTAGTTTGAACGAGCGTAGCACCGCTTGCATCCGATGCGTAAACACACAAACCGTCCGGCGCTTCGGCTAGCTTCAGCCCTGTGATCACGACGATCTTCGTGCCACGATCATGGAAGAACCGCGCAACCTTCCCGAGCGATGCGCGATCCGTGATCGTCGTTCCCGATAACGTCTCCGCCTCAAACTGATTGGGCGTGATAATATCGGCGGCAAGTTTTGTCTTGAAGAAGTCCAACACCTCGGGTTTCACAAAGCAATTCGTGTTACCGATGACGGGATCGCACAGATACACAATCTCGGGATTAATCTTTTTCCACCGCGCGGCGATGTCCGCGACAGCTTCACAAATTGCACTGGTTCCCATATAGCCCGACAGGATCGCGCGGCACGCAGAAACTGCCCCAAGATCCTCCAACCCTTTTACCACGCTCGTTATGTGCTCAGCGGAAAACACCTCGCCCTGCCACGCACCATAGCCGGTATGGTTGGAGAATTGCACGGTATGAACCGGCCAAACGTCATAGCCCATCGCCTGCAACGGAAACACGGCGGCCTTGTTCCCGACATAGCCAAAGGCCACATGGGATTGTATCGATAGAATGCTCATGATTGTGTTCCTTGCCAAACCAAACAGCTAACCTAGCTCGCCACCCGCACCCGCGCAAGCGTCACCACATCGACACGCGCGGCACCGGCTTTAATCAAAACGCGCGCACACTCACTCAATGTCGCGCCGGAAGTCAATACGTCATCGACGAGCACAATATTCTTGCCCGCCACTGCTGCACCTTGCCGCACGGCAAAAGCGCGAGCGACATTCTCCGCCCGTTGCTTCTTTGACAAATGCCCTTGCTTGGGTGTTGCACGCGTACGGAGCAGCGCATCCACACGGACGGTCTTTCCAACGCGCTTGCCCAACGCGACCGCTAGCAACGCCGACTGATTATAACGTCGCGACAGAAGCCTCCAACGGTGCAGAGGCACAGGCACGATCATATCCACTTGTGGCCAGAACGGCTCCCCCGCCTTGGCGAGCCACTGCGCCAGAAGCGGCAGCCCGTGCAGCTGGTCAGCATGCTTCAGGCGCAGGATTATCGGCTTGCTCTCATCATCATAAAGAAAAACACTCCGTGCAGAGGCAAAGGCAGGCGGCGTTTCAAGGCACGCGCCGCACAGCATCTCACCTTCTATCGGCAAATCGAACGGCGCGCCGCAGCACGAGCAAAAAGGCGCGGCGACAAAGTGGATAGTCTTCCAACAATCGGCACAAAGGGTCTGGTTCTGCGTCACAGGCGTATCGCACCGGAGGCACAAGGGCGGCAGCACAAAATCCATCACACGCTCAAGCAGCGCGTGCGCACTCTTCACGACCGAAGCCCTGCCCTTCTTTACCGAAGTCGCAACCGATAAAACGCCCACGTCGCCCCACATGAAAATACAAGTATGCCAACACCATACAGACCCGTTTTGCTGGCCGCAAGGCGGCCATATCCCTTGACGAATAGATCCGGCACGGCGGCAGTTTCATTAGCAGTCAATATGCGTTACGCTGGCAAATATGATGGATCACGCCGACCCCTTGCCTTCCTCACAAGCAGAAACCCTCACCGCCCTTTACGATGAGGCAGCGGCGCGTTTGGACTCGCGTCTGGCGTTTGTGAGAAAACCTCTTCCACACCGCCATGAGTGGAAAGGCGTTTCTCCTAACGCCACTGATGCCCCCGACCTCATCACCTCCTGCCTCACCCTTCAAAAGGCGAGCGATCTCGCGGGTGAGCTGAACGCGATCCACGCCGCACTGGCCAAAGGCGGCTTGTTTTTGGGCGTTCTGATCGGCGAGCAGTCCTTCCACGAGCTGCGCGCCTGTTTGATGGAGGCCGAAGTCGAACTCTCCGGCGGCGCAAGTCTGCGCGTCCCCGCCCTACCCGATGCAGCAAGCCTTTCGCGCCATCTGACCGCCGCAGGTTTTTCTCTTCCCGTTGTGGACCGTGAGCGCGTGACGTTGGTCTTTGATGATCTATCTGCCCTGATGCATGAGCTTCGCGCGGCAGGCTGCACAAACCATCACGCCGAGCGCCCCCGCAGATTCACGCCCCGCGCTCTCTTTGAACGCGCCGCAGCGCTTTACACCGCGCGCTTCCCTGCCCCTGATGGCGGCATCACCGCCACCATCGACTTTATCTTCCTTCATGGCTGGCGGGAGTAACCGCCTTCACCATCGGATAGGTCATGGTGCCGAACGGCCCCATCTTCACTTTTTGTTCCGCATAGCCTTGAGCCACATAAAACCGCCGCGCCGTTCCCGTACTGGATAGCGTCAACGTCGTGGCGCCGCGCTGCGTCGCCCACTCTTCCAACATTTTAATCATCGACCGGCTGATGCCGCGAAACCGCGCTTTGGGCAAAACATAATTGAGCGTAATTTCGCCCGAATTCATCACCGAGCCAACCGCCAAAATCTCGTCACCTTCTACGGCAACGAACATCGACGCCTCCGGATCATTCATCCAAGATACAATCGTCTCTGGCGTTTTATTGCCCAACCATCGCTTCAAAATTGCCGGATCGTTGTGATGGTCACCCGCGCACAGTGCCAGCACCGAAGTCTTCTGTACGTGGCAGATCGCTGCTGCATCTTCAGGTAGAGCTTGACGGATTTTTATGTCCCCAAACTCAGGGTTGCTCCGCGCAAACACGCTGAGAGCGGATTTCCCGACATCACGCTCCACCTCACGCCAGCCTAGGTGGGTATAAAACTCGCTTTTATCGGCGGTAGCGCATAAATAAACCTGCTGCTTTCCCATAGAGAAGGCGGTCTTCACAGCACGATCGATCAGGGCCCGCGCAACACCTTGTCTGCGGTAGTCCGCTTCCACCCAAACGGCGGCGACCCACGGCGTTAGCAAGGAGCGTTCTTCCAAATCTGAATCGATGACAGACACCGTTCCAGCAAAACGATCTCCCTCAGTTGCAACAATCGATAAGGGAAAATCTGCTTCATTCAGATTTTCAAGGACGCGCCCGCGCAGATATTCAACCGTGACACCGCGCTTGTGCCACCATTCGTTCCACAGACGATCAACGATCACATCGCAAAATGCAGGCTTGTCCCGCAAATCAGTCAGTGTGATCGTGTCATTCATTGATCACACCCGCCGATAGATAAAATATTCCGGCGAGCGGCCTGCGGCGATGCCCTTTTGCTCATAGCGCGTTGGCACCCAGTCGGCGGGCGCTTGCGGGCCGTCATAGGCACAAACAAAAGACGCGTGCACGTTCGCTTGCTCGCGCATCCATTGTGCAAGACCCGCCACGTCCGTTGCCAAACGCAACTGCCCGCCCGTTTTCAAAACGCGCGCAAGGCTATCCAGATTTTCTTTCCCGATAAAGCGGCGCTCGGCATGGCGTTTCTTCGGCCACGGATCGGCGTACAATACAAAAACCGCATCAAGACTTCCGTCCGGCAACGCATTCAGCAAATGCCGCGCATCGTTGGGATAGATGCGCACATTCTTCAATTCTTGCTCATCAATTTGCGTCAGCAGTTTGGCGACGCCGTTGACGAAAGGCTCACACCCCATAAAGCCGATAGTGGGATTGCTCGCCGCTTGCGCCACCAAATGTTCGCCGCCGCCAAAGCCAATCTCAAGGCGCACGGCTTCGGGCACCGTGTCA
>DNGD01000200.1 GCA_003486725.1 Rhodospirillaceae bacterium | reverse complement strand
ATCCTTCAGCAAATCAAGCGCCGCGTGCAGTCTGTCACCTATGGCAGCCCTATCTATCGGATGATGCTGGATCAAGGCCCCGTGCCGGAGAGGCTTCGCCTGTCAATCCCTGATCTGTGGCCGGGCGATGCTAAACGCGGGCAAACCCTGATCGCCAGCCAGCCCAGCCTTTTTGAGATGGATACGCCCGCAGCGGAAGGCGAACGCCGCGACTACTTTTCTTTTGAGCCGTTACGTGATCTGCGCGCGGTCGGCAGCGATCTGGCGCGGCGCAAGGCCGTGTCGCTGATCCACGAATGGATCGACGATCAACAGGAATGGAGCGAGGAGGGCTGGTCACCTGATGTGATCGGCGCGCGTCTGTCTAACTGGATTGCCTTTTACGATTTCTATGGTGCGGCGGCCAGCCACGATTTCACGAAGAATATGATCATCAGTATGGTGCGCCAATTGCGCCATTTGCTTCACACGGCACCGGCGCATTTGATGGGCACCCAAGGCCTTTATGTGGTGAAGGGCCTCGTTTACGGCGGCCTTGCATTGATCGACAGTGAGCGTTCTCTTGGCCTCGCGCTGGATATTCTGCGCCGCCAGATCGATGCGGAAGTTTTGCCCGATGGCGGCACGGTTTTCCGTAACCCGCAGGTTCACGCGGAGATGCTGCGCTTGCTGATCGATATTCGTGCGGCGCTTTGCGCGGCGCAGATGGAGCTGCCGTCCGAGCTGACGCTGGCCATCTCGCGCATGGTGCCAGCGCTCAAGCTTTTCCGGCATGGCGATGGCGGTCTTGCGCTTTTCAATGGCGCGCGTGAGGGGTCAACCCTTGCGATGGACGCGGCGGTGATGATCTCCGAGGTGCGTGGGCGCGTTTTGAAGAGACTACCCCAGATGGGTTATGAGCGGGTGACGGCGGGGCGTAGCCTGTTGCTGATCGATGTCGATGGTCCCGCGCCCTATCCCTATGACTCTGGTGCGCATGCGGGGCTGATGAGCTTTGAATTCAGTGTCGGGCGCGAACGCCTGCTCGGCAATTGCGGATCGGCGCTGTATCCTGACCCTGAGTGGCGACGGGCCCTGGGGGCGACGGCGGCGCATAACACGGTGACGCTGGAAGACACCAACGCCTGCGAATTGTTGACGGATGGCGGCATTGGTCACCGCCCGCGCGAAATGTCCTCTCATCGCTACGAGCAAGACGGCATCCAATATGTCGAAATGACCCATGATGGCTATCGCCAGCGGCAGCGTGTGATGATGCACCGGACGTTGGCTCTGTCCGAGGAGGGCGACGAACTACGCGGGCGCGAGGTTATCACGGCCTCTGCGCCCCATAATTTCACGGTGCGCTGGCACATCCACCCCGACGTTAACGTGCTGCTGGCGCAGGGCGGCAGCTCGGCCTTGCTGCGCACCGCCTCGGGCGGCGGCTGGCGTTTTCGGGTTCATGGCCAGTTTGGCGAGAGTCTGGCGCTGGAGGCAAGTGTCTATTGCGGACAGGGTCATCCTCGTCGTACCCTCCAAATACGGATGGCAGGACGGACGATGGCCGGTCAAACCTTGGTCGAGTGGTCGTTAAGTCGCGAGAAAATCAAGAAAGGCAGCTAGGAATGAAAACAACTTATGCGCGTCGTCGTTTTTATCGCGGGTTCACGCTCACCGAAACGGTCATTGTTCTGGGCGTGATGGGGCTTGTTGTCGCCGCCATCTGGACGACGGCCAGTGTGGTGCGTCAACGCCAGCCCGTTCTGGATACGGTTCAGCTTGTCACCGATATCGCGACAAATGTGCGCGGCGTTTATACAGGGCATCCGAATGCGGTGCCGCCGCTTACTCCGGATGCACAGGTTGACGCGGGCCTTTTTCCGGCTAGCGTTGTGAATGAAACGCAGGATGATACGATCAACAGTTGGGGCGGGACACTTTTTCTTCGTTTCAATAACCCCATCGGCACGGGCTTTTCGGTCGAGGTCGACATCCCCGCCACGATCGATGTCACCGAGCGCAGGGCTGCTTGCCTAGGGTTGATGACGAGTCTCCCCGCCGTCGCCACGAATTATGCGGGTGGTTTCAACAATACGTTGCCAACAAGCGCGGTTGAGATTGATCCGGTTCAGGGCAACGCGCCTTCATTGGCTTTTGTGCGCGATGGAGCTGCGTGGGAAGATGCGACGAAGAAATCCGTTGCGCAAATCACAACGGATACCACCAGTTGCACCGGCGTCGCGTTTTATTTCAGGCTTTAGACGCTCTTCTCTTCCATGCGTTCGTAATGGCGCAGATAGCGGTCGGTGATCAGCTCGGTACGGAAGATGATGCACACATCGATCGTGTTGAACTGGTGATCGATATAGGCACCGTCGCCGATCGTGCAGCCCACGCGTAAATACCCCTTGATAAGTGGCGGCAGGCTGGAAAGACCGGCCTTGGGGTCAAGCTTGATGTTGTTGAACTCCAAGCTATTCAGTGCATCTTCGGGATCAAACGCTTCCTTGGGCAACAGATTCATATTCACATAAACATCCGGCAAGGCACGCGCGCGAAGCTCTGGCGGCGCAAGGTGATAGTGATAAAGATAGGACAGCGCGATCTTGTGATCCTCAGGGTTCGTGCCGTGAAGGCTGGCACAGCCGAACATTAGCTTGATGTCATGCTTGAACATGTAAAGGGCGAGCCCTTTCCACAGAATGTTCATGACCACGCCGGTACGGTAATCCTTATGGATGCAGGAGCGACCCAGCTCTAGGATTTCGCCGTCATAATTTACAAGCGGGGTGATATCAAACTCGCTTGCCGAGTAATAGGAGCCGTGTCTAGCGGCGGCCTCGCGGCGGATCAAGCGATAGGTGCCCACGACTTTTTCGGCACCTTCGCGGGAATGATCCAGAACCAGCAAATGCTCACAGCAGGCATCCATTGTATCAAAGTCGCGTTTGCGCGCAGCCATCTCCGGCGTGGGTTTAGCGCCCATTTCTTCATAGAAGACCTGATAGCGCAGGGCTTGGGCGGAATCGACTTCTTCGGGCGTCTCGGCTAGCCGGACTTGAAGCGATCCAACGCTCAAATCTTTTTCAAGCAAGGCGAGGATAAAATCGAGGCGCATAGGGTTCCCATAGAGTTGTGAAAGGGGGAGTCGGTGCAGGTGTCTCGCGCCCGCGCGTTATAGCATGGCGGGTGGGGTGGGCAAAGAAGGAAAGGTCACTTCAGCCAGCGGAGTCGCACACAAACGCCTGAAATGTTAAGGAAAACGCTTTGGCAACCCATTGTAAATCAATGAGTATATCATGAAAGTAATGATGGTGACAAAAGCGCCCGATTTTGTGATACAAGCGCCGCACGGAATTTTAAGAGGTCATTTTTCAGGAAAGGAATTACAATGACGGCTGCAATCTATCAGATTCCAAGCGAAGATAAAAACGTGATCGCGCTCCGCAAGCATTTGGACAATGGCGATGCTCTGTCTGCAAAACAGCGTATGCTGTCTGTTTGCAAAAAGACGCCAGGTTATGTTTTAATGAAGGACAGCGTCGATGTTGCGCTTTTTATTCATTATACAAAAAAGGCGGACGACTTTTCCAAACTGGAAGATGCGGCGGGCGAAAGCTTTTGGGGTATGCTTGCTGATAGCGTTCCACAAAGAATTGAGGATCTTTCAAAATCATCCCTGTATAGCCAATTGCGTGGGAACGTTATCGCTTTCTGTAATGGCGGCATTGTGGCCGAGGCTAAAGTTCATCGATCCATGAAGCACGAGAAAAGAGCGAAACAGCTTATGGCGCTGGCTGTATAGTTTTTTTGCGTAGTCTTGTTCGAACAAAAAAGGCGGGGAAACCCCCGCCTTTTTCTTTAGGTAGTCAAGAAAGGTTTAAGCCGCTTTCTTGTGACCCGTGCGACGCGCGGTGCCAAGGCCGATTTGCTTGGCCAGCTTGCTGCGCTGCTTGGCGTAATTCGGGGCAACCATCGGATAATCGGCACCCAGACCCCAACGCTCGCGATATTGATCGGGCGTCATGTTATAGGCGGTCTTCAGATGGCGCTTCAGCATCTTCAGCTTCTTGCCGTCTTCAAGGCACACGATGTATTCGGGCATGATCGACTTGCGAACAGGAACGGCAGGATCGGGGCGAGCCTCTGGTGCCGCGACGCCTGCGCCAAGACGCGAAAGATTCTGATAGACGACTGCCATCAATCCGGGCAGGTCGGCGGGGCTGACATTGTTATGGCCAACGTAAGACGAAATAATCTGTGTCGCGAGAGTCAGCAGCTTTTCGTTGCAAGATGCATCGCAAGCGGCCTTCTCGGGCGTGTGTTTCTCGGACATTCTTTCTAACTCCTTTAAGGTCGACAATGCGCTACACATATGTGTGCACATTCGTGCGAGTATATGCTCTTTGTTATTTGCTGGTGTCAAGTATTCAATAATACAGACAGTATAACAAAATAAAAAGGGTTATTCTGGCTAAATGTTACTTGAAATGGAGGTTTTTTAGATCAAAAGGCCGTCCTTTAACTCATGCGCACGATCCATCTTGCCTGCAAGCGTATGATTGTGGGTCGCCATCAAAAGACCCAGCCCCTGATTCGTGACCAGATCTTGCAGCACATCGAAAACATGCTCCGCTGTGTGGGGGTCAAGGTTGCCTGTCGGCTCGTCGGCAATCAGGATCGCGGGTTTGTTGGCCAATGCGCGGGCGATGGCGATGCGCTGTTGCTCGCCGCCGGAAAGCTGTGCGGGGCGATGGCTGGCGCGAGCCGTCAGGTTGATCAGCGCCAGAAGTTCATCGGCGCGTTTGCCGGCGTCCTCGATCGAAACGCCCGCGATCATTTGCGGCACGATGATATTTTCACGTGCCGAAAATTCAGGAAGCAGGTGGTGGTATTGATAAACAAAGCCGATAGCGTCGCGGCGCAGTGCCGTGCGTTGGGCGTCGTCAAGCCCGCTGGCTTTCTGCCCGCCGACAAAAATATCGCCCTCATCCGGCTTTTCTAAAAGCCCCGCGATATGCAGCAAGGTTGATTTACCCGCGCCGGAAGGCCCGATCAGCGCGACTTTTTCGCCGCGCGCGATGGTCAGCTGGCAACCGCGCAAAACGTGCAGCTTGTTGCCGGCTTGCTCGAAACTGCGGTGGATATCCTGAAGAAGAAGGGCGGGTGTACTATTCATAGCGCAAGGCCTCTACGGGGTCGAGACGCGCGGCGCGCCA
>DNGD01000041.1 GCA_003486725.1 Rhodospirillaceae bacterium | reverse complement strand
GCTGTCGGTGCCTTGCAGTGGCAGGATGGTGGGCGATTCCGACCCCGGGAGCAGTTCAATGATATCGCCCAGATGTTCCTTGCTGACGTGCAGCATGATGTATTTGCTGTCATCCGCCTCGATCGTGCCGCGCATGCGCGTCAGCAGGCGATTGACGATGGCTTCCTTGGCCGCAGAGAGCGTGCTCGCCGAGCGGATGAGTAAGGCCTCGCTATAAAGAATGGTGCTCATTTCGGCGAGGTTGTTCGCCGCGAGCGTCGCGCCCGAAGCCACAATATCGCAAATCGCATCGGCGATTTTCAGGCGCGGGGCGACTTCGACCGAGCCCGTCATCTCCAGAATCTTCACCTTGATGTCGCTGTCGCGCGCAAAGCGTTTGAGAAGAGCCGGATAGGTCGTGGCGATTGTCTTGCCGTTAAGATCGGCAGGCTCGCGGATTGTGCCATCATCCGGCGCGGCGATAGACAGGCGGCAACGCGAGAAACCAAGGCGCTCGACAATGCTGGCGGTGCAACCGTCGGCGGAGAGCTGTTCTTCCATAAACACGTTTTCGCCGACGATGCCCAGATCGCAAATGCCGCTCGCCACAAAGTTCGGGATATCGTCATCGCGCACCAGCAAAATGTCGATCGGCAATTCCTTGACGCGGCAGAGCAGTTGATCGCGGTTCTTGGCGATGTGCAGGCCGCAGGCCTTGAGAAGGGCAAGGCTGTCCTCGGACATGCGGCCAGATTTTTGCAAAGCGATGCGGATACGTTCGGCGGTCATTGGGGGGGGGCTTCCTATTTGCTGTGTACTGTAATAGCACAGTATTACAGTGGTACGGGCTACGTCAAGCCCAAAAGGGCGGTGGAATTGGTTTCATGGCGAAGATTACGGCAAGGCGCGGGTTGTGGCAGCAAGGAATCGCCATCTTTAACCATGAGAGGACCCTCAAGTTTCCATGGAACTTAGGCTAAAGCAATTGTGTTAACTATATGTGACTGTTAGGCTTTGTTGATATTGTTTTGATCAAGAGGAGAAGGCGATGAATTATTACGAGTCGTTATTTGTACCGCGTACGGACAGCAGTGATGCCCTGGCTGATCGGTTGTTGCATGTACTGCCCTCAAGCCCCATGCGTCGTGCTTTTGGAATTTCTCATTGTGTGACATCGCTGGCGATCACGGGTTCATACGTTTATTATCTATCCACGCTGCCGGGCGTTTTGCCGAAAATTGCGGCGGCCTCTATCGCTCTGTGCGCCGTTACCGCGACGCGCATGCGCAACCGTTCTCATGTTCGCAGCGCGATAGGCCTGTCTGGTGAGGCTCCGCGTTTCGATCAGCCCGCCATCGCTCATGAGTTTGCTTATTCTGTCGCACGA
The DNA here is from genome assembly GCA_003486725.1 of Rhodospirillaceae bacterium. GTDB lineage: Bacteria > Pseudomonadota > Alphaproteobacteria > UBA9219 > UBA9219 > UBA8914. Next base: position 3,333 of record DNGD01000041.1, on the reverse strand, counting down.
CAGACCAAGATGCCGCGTTATCCTGTGCTGCGGTCTGTGGGGGAAGGGGTCTTAAACGGCTTTAAGGTGAACGGCGTAACACAAATGGTTTTGGCGGCGTATGCGTCAGGCGCCTTCTTGACCGCTCTTGTGGGGGCTGTCGTTCCTCGGTATCCGGGTGCCGATTATGCCGATAGTTTTAAGGATATTCTGCACAGCATACCCAGCCCCTCCTTTGGTGTGCGGTTTCGCGCAGAATCGAGGGAGATACTCAACAACGCGCTGGATCGGCGCTCTGCTCCTGGCTAAGATCATTTGACATGTTCTGAAAAAGATTTGATCGGAGGAAGATATGCTGACGACTCAAGATCGCTCTTTATTAGCTGCCATGACAAAAAATCCCCGTTCGCTCATCGAAGCGTTTCAAGGCGCGGGCGCAGAAACGAGCGAGACGGCAGAGCAGAAAGTAGATTATCTCAACGCTTTGTCCGATGCTTTCCCTCTGCTTGTCACGCAAGTTGTTCGCCAAGGCAAAAGACAAACCTTTACCAACGCCATTTATGACAATCTGGTGAAACAGGGAATCCAAAGCGACGATGTTCAAATGAATATCGCGGCGCAGCGTCTGGGCCTGATTGTTTTGCAAGATGTCTCGCAAGTCGAAAGCCGCATAAACTATGCTACTTACGTTACAGCCCTTGAAGGGTTTTGCTTTTCAGACGCGGTTCATCAGGACGTTAGTCTGCATGCGAAAAAAATCTTGCTCTCGTTGATCCGGTCAAAAACGCCTGCGGCTTTGTCTGCCTTTAAAAACTTTGACGCGGGAAGTGATCCAGTGCTGAACGCCGCGTTGGCGTGCGTTTATCCTGAAAAGGTGGATCACGTGCTTGATCTGTTGGAAGGCGTGTTTCCGGAAACGCTGAACGGGAGCCAAAAAGAGATGGACGGCGACTTGCTTTTGGCAACGGAGGAAGCGCTTTCCGATATTTCGGAGCAGCCTTTAACAGACAACCAGTCTAAGAGAATACTGTATCTCGCGTTGAGGTCTGGTTTTGACCCAAAGGACATAGAGGGTGGTTATGGCTTGATGCTGGGTACGCTTGGCAAGGTGATCCGGCAGATGAGCGAACCTGTCCCCACTTATGTCACGGCGGCCCTTTATGGCATCGTTTCTGACTGGCATTCGCGTGATTTCTGCGGGGCGGTTACTCTTTTGGGTGAGATTGCCGGAAAAGACACGGACAAGGCGCCGGCTATTTCTTCGTTTTTAACAAGCATGCAAGGCACGCTGGCCGAGTATGTTGAGTGCAATGTGTTTCTTAAACAAAATGCGCAAATTTCTACCACATTGGAGACAATTGGTTTATCGCGCACAGTTGCGCCCGAGGCTTCTCCCCTCATGTGCATGACGGCAGCGCTCAAGAGGTTGAGAGCTCAGCATCACCTTAAAATGTAAATCAGGTTTTTGCCGCGAGGGGGAAACCCTTACAGCCACTTCTTGCGCCAGAAGAACCACAGCGGGATGGTGGCGGACAAAACCATCAGCACCAAGGCGAACGGATAGCCATAGTTCCAGTCCAGCTCGGGCAGATGGCGGAAGTTCATGCCATAGACGCTGGCGATCAGTGTCGGCGGCAGGAACACGACGGCGGCAACCGAGAACATCTTGATGATGTTGTTTTGCTCCAGATTGATGAGGCCCATGGTGGCGTCAAGCAAGAAGCCGACCTTGGCGGACAGGAACCGCGCATGCTCGTCGATAGAGTTCGCATCCTGCATCAGGGTTTTCATGCGATCCTTGGCATCCTTGTTCACATCCGCCTGCGCCGCTAAAAACAACAAAAGGCGCGTCAGGTTCATCAAACTGCCTTTGGCTTTTGTGGCCAGATCGGCGACGTGGCCGATGCGATTGATCGCTTCGTTAAAGTTCGTGCTGTCTTGCGCGCCGGAGTTCGAGCGGAAAATCGTGCGCGACAAACCATCGAGATCAGACGTCGCGCTTTCCAAGATATCGGCGAGGTTGTCGGAGACTTGTTCGAGCAGGCCGAGCAGCGCCTGTTCGCCCGACGGGACGAGGGAGGGCTGGCGCTTGATGCGCTGGATAAACTGGTTGAACGGCACGGGGTCGACATAGCGCACGGTGAGCAGGCGGTTGCCGACGAGAATAAAGGTGACAGAGGCGGCTTCAGGCTCATCGCTGGTGGGCTTGTTCAAAACGGCCATGGTCATGACCAGCGCGCCATCTTCCAGATAAAGACGGCTGGATGTTTCGATCTCCTGCATCTCGTCGCGCGTCGGGACTTCGATGGACAAAAGTTTCTCGACGACCTTTTCTTCCTCGCGCGTCGGACAATACAAATCGACCCACAGCGTATCGGGGGGCAAAACGTCAACGTCCCCTTCGACAGAAGTCTGGGCGAGGCGCGTATGGTCAAGATGGAAAAAAGTTATCATGCCGGCTTCTTCTTCAACAAAACGGTAGGCCGGGAAAACAAAAAACCCCGGCGGCATGCCGAGGTTTACACCAGATTATCGCGCAAGTCTATCCGGCAGACATCGGGCTTATGCCAAATATCTGCCGGAAGCTTTAGGTAAACGCCTGTAATACTCTTGCGAGGATTAGAGGGCGGCTTCGACTTCACCGAACACGGACGCCAGTTTGGGGCCGAGCAGAAGAAGAACGGTAACGATCGCAACAGCGATCAACGAGGCGATCAGGCCGTATTCAATAGCGGTCGCGCCTTCTTCACTTTTCAAAAAACGGGTAAACATCATGTCTCTCCTTGAAGTTGTCTGTTGGAACCACGTTCCAGTTGGAGAAAACCATAACCGAAGGCATTTAACAAAATATGAACGGGCTGATAAATACCGAAACGATCAAGGAAAGGGCCGCGAACGGTTTTCTTTGGGTTGTAGGCAATATTCACGTATTTCAGAGGGATAGGGCTATTTTTACTACCCTAGACGGTCGGTTCCATAAATGGTGGTCCGAAGCTGCCCGATGGTGTTTCGGGTCTGGTCCGTATCCAATCCCAAGGATTGGAGCACATGATAGATGATCCCGAAGGCGATTTCCCGCTCGCCCATCACGGCAAGACCGACGCCCAGCTTGTTCATCGTGCGCGCTTCTTCATCCGAATGCGTACGCACGACAATCTCGATCCCTGGCTGGGCCTTGCGCGCCGCTTTGACGATCTGTTTGGCAAAATAGGCATCGGGGACGGTCACGATCATAAGTCTGGCGTGCTGGGGATGCGCGGCGGCCAAAACGGCCTCACGCGACGCATCGCCGTAAATCACACGGACGCCGTCTTTGCGTAGACGCTCGGTCAGGGTGCGGTCGGATTCAATGAC
>DNGD01000079.1 GCA_003486725.1 Rhodospirillaceae bacterium | reverse complement strand
CCTTCAACTGCGGCATCGGCATGGTTGTGATTGTGGCCAAGGACAAGGCGAGTGAGGTCACCGCGCTTTTGGAAGCCGCCGGTGAAAAAGTTTTCCGTATCGGCGAAGTGGAAAAGAATTTGTCCGCCTCGCGCGTTTCGATTCAAGGCATGGGGGCGACATGGCCGTGCTAAACGTTGCCGTCCTGATTTCGGGGCGTGGCAGCAATATGCAATCGCTGGTGCGCGCAAGTCGCGAGCCGGGCTATCCCGCCAAGATTGCTTGCGTGATTTCGAACGATCCTGCGGCCAAGGGGCTTGAGTGGGCGAAGAAGGAGGGTATCCCGACCGCCGTCGTGAACCACAAGGATTTTGGTGCCGACAAGCGCGCGTTTGAAGAAGCGCTGGACGCGGAAATCAAAAAACAAGGCGCGCAGCTTGTCTGTCTGGCGGGCTTTATGCGCCTGCTCACGCCGTGGTTTGTCGATGTCTGGCGTGATCGTCTGATCAACATTCACCCCTCGTTGTTGCCTGCGTTTACCGGCCTTCATGTCCATCAAAAGGCCATCGATTACGGCGCGCGCTTTTCCGGCTGCACAGTGCATTTTGTGCGCGCCGAAATGGATCACGGCCCGATCATCGCGCAAGCCGCCGTGCCGGTGATGGCAGATGACACGGACATCACCTTGTCTGCGCGCATTTTGGAGCAAGAACACCTCCTTTATCCGCGCTGTGTGCGCTGGATCGCTGAAGGCCGCGTGAACATTCATAGCGAGAAATGTTTTATTCTGGGTGAATCTGGCCCCGAACCCACGATCAATCCGGCGGTGCGATAAATAAACGCATTTGATCTCAACAAACAAAAAAGCCTTCAGACTTTCGACTGAAGGCTTTTTCTTTTTACCGTCCGCTAAATCTTAGCCGACGATTTCAATTTGGCTGAAGAAATATGCGATTTCGATCGCAGCGTTTTCTTCGCTGTCCGAGCCATGAACCGAATTTGCTTCGATGCTTTCGGCGAATTCCTTGCGGATCGTTCCGGCGTCGGCGTTGGCGGGGTTCGTTGCGCCCATGACATCGCGGTTCTTCAGGACGGCGTTTTCGCCTTCCAAAACCTGAAGCACAACAGGGCCAGAGGTCATGAACGTGCACAGATCGTTAAAGAAGGGGCGGTCTTTATGGACGGCATAAAACCCTTCCGCCTGTGCGCGGGTCAGCTGCGCGCGGCGTTGCGCAATGATGCGAAGGCCGGCTTCTTCCAGCTTCGCGTTGATCTTGCCGGTCAGATTGCGGCGGGTGGCGTCGGGCTTAAGGATCGAAAAAGTACGTTGAATGGCCATGTTGGTTAACTCCGTTTTAACTGTTTTGTTGCCGCGTTATAGACGGGCGGTTTCTATAAAACAAGCGTTTTACATTTGCTTTCAGGGAAGCCATCGGACAAAATGCCTCAATTCTTATTGATATTTGAGGCCTCTTTGAAACAGCAGGCGACCATTACTGTCAATGATCAGGGGTTTTTTGATCGCCCCTTTGCGCTCATTGTCCCACCGGACAATGGCGGCGGCGCTGACTCGCATATTTATTTTACTGCCAACAACTTGTTTTTGGTTCGCTCCTTTCAGTACGGTGCCGCCCCCCGCATCTTCATCGTCAACACGCCACGCAAGGCAGATGTTTACGAAAAGTTCGGTACGGAAAAGAAAGGCGGAATGCTGGAAGTAATGGGCTTCCCCGCAACGATTTCCGGTACGTTGCTGCGTCTGGGCGGCGTTCGGGCGTTTTGGTCTTGCGACCCCCACCAAACGTGGAGATATCCTTTGCTGGTGCAAGGACGCGGCGCGCCGCGCCAACCGTTCATCGACGCCCTCGCTGATTTTATTGGACAGGGCGTGAGGGGTTGTGATTTCTGCCACAAGACGTTGAGCCGCGTCGTCGCTCCTTATTGCGAGTTAAGCCGTGATGGCCGGCACTATCTTTATCACCCCAAGATAAAGCCCCATTAACCCCATTGTTATAGACGGCATGAAACTATTAAACGCCCGCCTTTGGTGTTGTTTGCCCTCCCGTGCGCCCGATAAAGTGGCGTTAGAGTAATAGTAAATCGTGGGGTTGTGATGAGCAAGCAGTTGTCTCCTATCGAAATACAAGAACGTTGTTGCGAAGATTCCAGACCATGGGTAAAGAACGCAGCGGTCGTTGAAGAAATAAATCTCCCTCGTTGTCTTCATGATCCCAAAACGCGGTGCCGCAGCCCCATCCGTCGCGATCCTCAGGGCGGGTGTATCTTCAAACGGGAGTGCAACCGGTAGAGCTTAAATCCATATGCATCGAGAATGCGGATGGCACCTTCCACCAAACGCCCTTACAAAAAGAAAATGGCGCTCAAAACAGCGCGGCGAGGTCGTCCTTGGCGCATTTGCTTGCATAACACAAGGCGCAGCCCGCTACGCCTTACCGTTTCGGTGCAGCGCCTGCTTTCCCAATCAGCGCTCCATAACGGGCGTGCGTTTTGATTTTAACCCGCGGTCTTAAGGGACCGCCTTTTTTCTTGGCAAGCGCGTCAGGATTTTTTC
>DNGD01000092.1 GCA_003486725.1 Rhodospirillaceae bacterium | reverse complement strand
GGTAGGGACTGGCCGTCGCCGTCGAGGCACCGAGTTCACTCGTTCCGCTACCGCCGCCTGCACCCAAAGCGACCCAATCCGGCGTGGTGCCCTGATAGACTTCTAGTGTGTCCGACGTCGTGTTGTAGCGGATCATGCCGGTAACCGGCGAGGCGGGGCGTCCCGCGTCAAGACCCTTTGGCACGATCATCGAATCCGTGCGGGCCGACATATCCAGAGCGACCTCGTCTGTCACCGCCGCTGCACCGATCGCGATGCTGCCCGTGCTTAGATCGCCATAGATCGTGTTGCCGATGTTCAACCAGTTCGACGTATTCGTCGATGGCGTATCCACCGCGTTGCTTGTGCCGATCAAAATGTTGTTGCTGCCGCTCTCCAAGGTCGTGCTGGCCACGCCACTACCAAGAACCGTATTGTTCGTTCCAGAGGCAATCGACGCCCCCGCATTCGTGCCAAGGGCGATACTGGCCGCATCACTGGCGGGTTGATATAAAATCTTGGTCGCGGCAATCGCATAGTAATTGGTGATCGCGGCCACATTGACGTTTCCGGTTGCGCTGATCCCTGTCGCCGTGACGCGCAGGCGCTCGGTCCCCGCGATCGCGGTTTGAATAACCGAAGCCGTGCTGCTGAAGAGACCCGTCGTCACGTCATCGCTGCGTGAGGGCGCGGTATTCGAAGCGTTCGCGCCAAAGAAGCTGGCACCGCTGGCTGTCCCTGGTTCCCACTGGCTGCTGGCGGTGTTCCAAACAAGAGCTTGACCATTCGTTGGCTCGGTGTCGGCAACTGTATAGCCCTGAATTTTACTAACCGTGGCAAACAGCTCAACGGGCGCGGTGCCGTCAAAGCTGACCGGCGAGGCAACAGCATCGCCCGCGATCGAGAAGTTTTGCGGTGACAAGGTGCCGCCGCCACCCGCCGCCGCCGCGTCTTCCTGATACTTGATGATGAACATCACATTGACGTTACGGGCGCGCGTTTCGGTGCTTCCTGTATAGGTGCTGTTGAAGGCCGCGATATCCGTGGTGTGGCCATGGCCACCCGCATTGCCGCTGGCAAAGGAAGCGATGTCCACGTTATGGCCATGACCACCGCCGCCGCTGCTGGTAAAGGAGAGAATATCGACATTGTGGCCATGCCCACCACCGCTTACGCTGTCGAATGCCGCAATATCGACGGTATGACCATGGCCGCCGCCGCTGACGCTGTTAAACGCCGCAATATCGACGGCGTGGGCATGATTACCGGCAGAATTTGCGACGCCCGATGTATCCCCTCTGCTTCCACTTGTTGCCAACGAGCTGCCGGATATGGTGACGCCACCGTTCAACGTATGCGTATGGGCACCCGTCGTGTTTGTTCCCGTGCTGGGCGGATCAATCGAATGAGTGTGCGCGGCTGCCTCAACGACTGATGTGCTGGGCGGGTTAACCGAATGGACGTGCGCCGCGGCCGCGACCGCCTCCGTCACGGGCGGATCAACCGCATGGGTGTGTGCCTCCGCCGCGACCGCAGCCGTCACGGGCGGATCAACCGTATGACCATGTGCGGCCACAACATCCGATGACGCGACGGGTGGATCGACACTATTGGTATGCGTCGCAAGCGCACTCGTTTGTTTCGTGCCGACATGATCACCCGTGACGCCGCCGCCGCTGTTGGTGCGCGTCGCCTTATCCGGATCGTTTGTCGTGCCATGGGCCCAGCCACGCAGGAACTCGCCGCGATAATCCGGCAGGTTAAAGGTCGTGGAGCCGTCGCCCACACCATAGGTCGTGCCGATCACCGCGAACAGATCAGCGTAAGCCACTCTGTCCACGGCCTGACCTCGGCATTCCAGATAGCCGGCAGGCACGGTTTCAGTCGGCCAAACCTTCACTTCGCCGATAATACTGCCGGTGGTGGGGCTGAGCGTTATCCATTCGGTGCCGTTAAAGCCTTCGAAGGTGTTGTTGGAGGTGTTGTAGCGCAGCATACCCGCGATGCCCGCTGTAGGACGATTTTCAAGAGTATCCTGCGGCAGGATCATGGACGACAGCGCCGTGCCGGTGCCAGCAACGAGGTCAAGGACGACACCGTCTCTGGCCGCGCCCGCACCAACCGTCACCGCGCCGTTTGCACCAACGCGTAGGCGCTCGGTGCCCAACGAGGTCACGCTCACCACACCCGAGGCGGGACTAAACAGACCGGTATTAACTTCACCCGTACGATACGGGCTGGCCGTCGCGGTCGAGGTGCCCAAGGTGCCAACATTGCTTGCCGTTGCACCAAACACCACCCAATCCGGCGTGCTGCCTTGATACACTTCAAGTGCCGCCGTCTCGGTGTTGTACCGCACCATGCCGGGAACGCCTGTGGGGCGCTGTACAATCGTTCCCTTTGGCACGATGATCGAGTCTGTCCGCGCCGAGATATCGAGCGATGCGCCCGCCGTCACCGCCGCCGCGCCGAGCGCGATACTGCCGGTTGTCAGATTACCATAGATCGTATTGCCGATATTCAGCCAGTTGTTTTGTCCCGCCGTCGCGGTATCCACCAGATTGCTGGTGCCGATCAGGATGTTGCTGCTGCCTGTCGCAAGCATCGTCGAGCCGACCTGATAGCCAAGGATAAGGTTGCTCGCGCCCGTGGTAAGCGCATACCCCGCCTGACGACCCAGCGCCGTGTTTGCATTTGCCGTTGTTTGAACGGCGATCAAGGCACCAGAACCGACAGCCGTATTACTGCTTCCGGTCAACCGATTGGCGGTAGCGGTGGCACCAAGCATGGCGCTGGAGCCCACGGCGGTATTGTGATCACCCGTCATACTCCAGCCCAGTGCGGATCGCCCTGAAGCCGTGTTATCGGTGCCTGTCGTGTTCATCCAAAGAGCGGTAAATCCGACCGCCGTGTTGTTTGCACCGGTGTTGGAGGTCAACGATTCGCCACCCAGCGCAGTGTTATAAAGGTTCGTCGCCGTCTGCGCCGCCAGAGAGCCACCACCCAAGCCGATCGACGTTGTGTCGCTCGCGGGTTGATGCAAGACCTTGGTGCCAGCAATCAAGTAATGGTTCGTAAGCGTGGCAACATTCACGTTGCCGTTTACGCTGATGCCTGTTGCCGAGACCATCAAGCGCTCGATGCCGGAAATGGCGGTTTTGACCGTTGCTGCAACATCGCTGAAGAGGCCTGTCGTCACATCAACACTACGCGAGGGTGACGTGTGGGTAACATCCGGGCCGAGGTAGATCGTTGATCCCGCCGTCGCCGAAGCCGCCAGAGAGACCCAGTCCGGCGTGCTTCCCTGATAGAACTCGACGCTTGCGGTCTCGGTGTTGTAGCGCATCATGCCTTCAACACCCGTGGGGCGCTGGACAATCGTTCCCTTTGGCACGATGATCGAGTCCGTCCGAGCCGAAATATCCAGCGATGTTCCCGCCGTCACAGTCGCTGCGCCGATCCCGACAGTACCGTATTGTCCCGTCCCGTTTGTGTTCAAAATCAAGGGTCGCATACCAATATCATCGCCACCGCCGATAAATGCATACCGATTTCCGGCAACAGCGGAAGGGATCACGCCCAAAGCCAAATGCATTGGCCCCAGAGTCACATCCGCGCCACCTTGAAGATCAACGACGCGGATAGCAGTATCATTCGGCGCCGTTGGCTTGGCGACGGTCAAAGGATAGGTCGCGCCCGTGGCGCCTGTCCCGATGCTGACATGGCCCGTACTCAAATTGCCATAAATCGTGTTGCCGATATTCAGCCAATCGTTGGTTCCGGCGGCTGGCGTGTCCACCAATGAGGAGGTGCCGATCAGAATATTGCGCGCGCCGGTGGAGAGCGTCGTTTTACCGACCTCATATCCTATCGCCGTGTTGTTTGCTCCGCTCGTGTTCGCATAGAGCGACATATAGCCCACGCCCGTATTGTAACCGCCGGTCGTATTGCGCAAGGCATGGTTGCCGATGGCGGTGTTGTAGCTTCCGCTTGTGTTGGCAAACAGTGTGTAATAGCCAAGGCCGACATTGTGGACGCCCACGGTGTTGCCCTGCAACGCCTGCATACCAACGGCGGTGTTATAGATGCCCGTTGTTGTCCCGTACAAAGCCCGATAGCCGACAGCCGTGTTATAGCCGGTCGTCGTCGTCATCAGCGCTTGGGTTCCGATGGCCGTGCTATAGGCTCCCGTCTGGTTGGTGGTCAGCGCCTGATAGCCCATCGCCGTATTATTAAGGTTCGACGCCGTTTGCGCGGCCAATGATCCCGACCCTACGCCGATCGATGTCGTATCACTCGCCGGTTGATGCAGTACCTTGACGTTGGCAATGCGATAAGCATGCGTGATGGCGGTAAGATTGATATAACCGCTGATCTCCAACGCCTGCGCGGGCGTCGCGGTGCCGACGCCGACGCTGCCCGTCGCGGTGACGATCAGACGCTGGACTCCTGCGGTTCCGATGGAAACCGTGCTGGCCGTGGCAGAGAACAAACCGGTCGTAATGTCGTCACTGCGCGAGGGAGAGGTGTTCGTGGCATTGGCGCCGAGGAACATCGTGCTGCCCGCCGTTGCGGTCGTGCCAAGAGAATACCAACCCGGCGTGCTGCCCTGATAGAACTCGACGCTCGCCGTCTCGGTGTTATACCGCACCATGCCCACGATGCCTGCGGGGCGCTGTACAACCGTTCCCTTTGGCAAGAGCATCGAATCTGTGTGCGACGCCATATCCAGGGCCACGCCCGCCGTCACCGCGCCCGCGCCTAATTTCACCTTGCCATTAGCATCAACGCGCACGCGCTCGGCACCTGCCGTCGCAATTGAAACTGTGGTGGCCGTGGCAGAGAACAAACCGGTCGTCACATCATCGCTGCGCGAGGGCGTGTTGTGCGTCGCGTCCGCGCCGAGATACATCGTGCTGCCCGCCGTCGTGGACGATGTCAGCGTGAACCATCCGGCGGGCGCGCCTTGGTAGACCTCGATACTGTCGATGTCGGTGTTATACCGCACCATGCCAGGGATACCGGCGGGTGGCTGCAACGCGGTGCCTTTGGGGATCAGCATCGCATCAGTGCGCGAAGAGATATCAAGACTGACGCCCGGATTAATGGTACCAGAGCCGATGCCCACCGTTCCCGCGCCCAGATCACCAAAAATCGTATTGCCGATATTCAGATGATTGCTCTGCCCCGCCGTCGCCGTATCCACCAGCGACGAGGTGCCGATCAGGATGTTGTTGGAGCCGGTGGCAAGAGTGGTGCGCCCAACTTCAAACCCGACAGCCGTGTTGTTTGAGCCCGATGTGTTTGCATAAAGTGCGTAAGAGCCCTGCGCCACATTCCCAGAGCCCGAGGCATTGTTGAGAAGAGCACCGTACCCAAACGCAGCGTTATTGCTTCCCGTAACGTTGTTAAGCAAGGCGCTGAAGCCCATAGCCACATTACCTACGCTGGTCGTCGTGTTATACAGCGCACGATAACCAACCGCCGTGTTGTAACCTGTCGTTGTATAATACAGCGCTTGATAGCCCATCGCCGTGTTATAATTGCCCCCCTGATTAGTGTAGAGAGCCATATAACCGATACCAACATTGCGGGTGCCTGCTGTGGTGCTTCGGAGCGCCTGATACCCGAGCGCCGAATTGCTATCCGTTGTTGTGCTAAACAGCGCCTCGTGCCCAACCGCCGTGTTGTGCGCGCCCGTTTGGTTATTGTACAATGAGCGGTAGCCCACCGCCGTGTTGTGCAGGTTCGTCGCCGTTTGCGCCGAGAGGGTTTCGCTGCCGACCCCGATACTCGTCGTATCGCTCGCTGGTTGGTGCAGAACCTTGATGTTGGCGATGTGATAGGCGTTCGTGATGGCGCTAAGATTGATATCGCCAGAAACCTCCAACGCCTGCGCTGGCGTTATGGTGCCGATGCCGACGCTGCCCGTTGCGGTGACAATCAAACGCTGGGTTCCAGCGGTCGCAATAGAAACCGTGCTGGCCGTATCAGAGAACAAACCCGTTGTGATGTCATCACTGCGCGAAGGCGAATTGTGCGTGGCATCCGCGCCGAGATAAGTGTTTGAGCCCGCCGTTGTTGTCGCAGCAAGGGAATACCAACCGGGCGTGCCGCCCTGATAGAACTCAACGCTGTTCGACGTGGTGTTGTAGCGCACCATGCCCACCACAGGAACCGTGGGGCGGTTGGCCTCGATATCCTTGGGCAGGATCATGGATGAAAGCGCCACGCCCGTCGCGCCACCCATATCCAAAACCGCGCCCGTCGTGACTGCCGATAGAGCGCCAGCCCCTAGCGCGATGCTCCGCTTGCTCAAATCCCCGTAAATCGTGTTGCCGATGTTCAGCCATTCATTGGTTCCCGCCGCTGGTGTGTCCACCGCCGCCGACGTGCCGATTAGGATGTTGGATGAACCTGAAACAAGCGTGGTGCTGCCAACAGCATATCCCAAGGCCACGTTGTTCGACCCCGTATAGGTCGCTGTTGTCTTGCCCAAAGCATAAGAGCCGATAACGGTGTTTCCCGCGCCCGTGTTTTTGTATAGAGCCCGAAACCCAATCGCGTTGTTATAGCTGCCCGCACCAGGCGCCGCGCCTTCGTTAACATACATGGCACCGGCACCAATCGCGTTGTTATAACTGCCGGCGGCCATGCCATTGCCGGTATTGGTGTTCATCGCGCCGCTTCCGATCGCGTTGTTATAGCTGCCCGTATTGATGCCGGTGGCTGTGTTCGTGCCTAACGCCGTGTTTCCGATCGCGTTGTTATAAGAACCGGCAGCAGAACCCGACCCCGTGTTTAAAAGCAAGGCTTGATAGCCTATCGCGGTGTTCTTCGCACCAGCGCCAATGCCACCGATTGTGTTTGTTTGTAGTGTCTGATACCCAACGGCTGTACTGCCTAGCCCCGCCGCAGTGTGTGTTGTGAAGGTACCATTGCCCACACCGATTGATGTCGCGTCGCTCGCGGGCTGATGTAAAACCCTGACCGTAGCAATGGCGAAGTGGTCGGTGATGGCGGCAAGGTTGACGATGCCCGTGGTCGTCGTGCCCGTCGTCGTCACGATCAACCGCTCCGTGCCCGAAATCGCAGTCGAAACCGTGCTGGCGGTGGCAGAGTACAAGCCCGTTGTGATGTCATCGGGACGCGAGGGCGAGGCATGCGTGGCATCGGGGCCAAGATCCATGGTGGTGCCCGCCGTCGCGGAAGACACCAACGGGAACCAAGAGGCCGGATCGCCTTGATAAACTTCGATGCTGTCAATGTCTTCATTGTAACGCACCATGCCTTCTTGACCGGCGGGCTGCTGCGCTGTTGTCCCGTAAGGAATGCGCAAACTGTCGGTGCGCGCCGAAAGATCGAGGCTGGTGCCGGGCGTCAGCGTTGGTGAGCCGATTGACACGGCCCCCGCACCAAGATCGCCATAAATCGTATTGCCGATATTCAGGTGATTGCTCTGCCCCGCCGTCGCCGTATCCACCAGCGATGAAGTGCCAATCAGGATGTTGTTGGAGCCGGTGGTGAGGGTGGTGCGGGCAACTTCATAACCCATTATCGTGTTGTTCGTGCCGCTTACATTTGAATAACCAGCACCAGTGCCAACAGCCGTGTTTCTGCTCCCAGTCGTGTTCAACCGCAACGCGTCTACACCCAGGGCCGCGTTAAAGGTGCCTGTTGTGGTTTCGTGCAGCGCGGCAGAGCCAACGGCGGTGTTCGAGCCAGTTGCTGCATAAAACAAGGCTCGCCACCCGACCGCTGTATTGTAACTGCCTGTTTGGTTCGTGTAGAGAGAATAAAGACCTAGGGCTGTGTTCAAGCCACCCGTGGTATTAGCCCGCAGCGCGCTTGTCCCAACCGAAACATTTCCTGTGCCTTCTGTGTTGTTCTCCAGCGCCTGATACCCAACAGCCGTATTGATACGCGTTGTTGTATAGTACAGGGCCCGATAACCTATGGCGGTGTTTCCGCCACCTGTTTGGTTTGTATACAGCGCGTCCAAACCCAACGCGATATTTCCTAAATTCGTTGCCGTCTGCGCCGCAAGGGTACCACCGCCCACCCCAATACTCGTCGTATCGCTGGCGGGTTGGTGCAGGATTTTTGTGCCGCCGAGATAATACGCATTCGTGATCGCGCCCGTATCGATGCCACCAAAAGCGGTGATGCCGGTTGCCGTAATGCGCAGGCGCTCAGTGCCAGAAATCGCCGCGCTAACCTGCGCTGCGGCGTCACTGAAAAAGCCGGTTGTCATATCACCTGTGCGTTGGGGGTTGGCATGTGTAGAATCCGCGCCCAACAAAACGGCGCCCGAAATCGTGCCGATATAGGTGCCGTCGAACGTGCCCGTAAAGTAACCCAGAAAACCGCCTGTCGCCGCAACGCTTCCGGCAAACAGTGCGTTGCCCGTCGCGCGATCGATCGTTAGGGCCGTCGTGGGCACCGTGCCTGCATCGTTATAACGGCGGATCACGAAGTCCGATCCGCTGTCGCCCGATCCCGTTTCCGTTTCATCGTCAGCCGCCACGACCCAGCGTTTGGCGCTGGTCGAGGTTGCGAATTGCAATTCACGGAAACCATCCGAGGGGCCCGAAATGCGTGCGTTGCCGCCGAAGATATGCAATTTTTCTTCCGGCTCTTCCGTACCGATACCAAGATTGCCGATGGAGTCCAGTACCATGCGCACGGCGCTAGCAGTCGAGAAGATCAAGCGCCCGCCATCCGTGGCCGAGGCAATAATGTAATCGCCCACGCCATCAGTGATTTTGTCATTGTCAATGACAATGAGACTTCCATCGATCACGCGGCCAGCGTCATCAACCTCAACCCGATTGTAGATTCCCGCCGTCACCACGCTCGTCATCTTGGCGCTAGGAATGCTGCCATCAGCAATACGACCTAAATTGAGGGCGGTCGAGGGAACTGAATCGTTGCCAAACAAATTATCAAGCGCGGCGCTGGCCGAAACGGCGCTGGTACCACCATGTTCAATCGGGAGCGTGCCGGTTATTTGCGAGGCATCGACGCTGCCGGAAATACTGACATCCAGCGTGCCCGTTCCGCCGACCAACCCCAAGATAGACCACGCCGTCGGCTGGTCGGGTGCTGTAAATAGCGGACTACCCACCGCGCCGCCACCGAGCGTCGTGCGCGCTGCTGTGGCCGTCGCCGCGGTGAAAACACCTTTGCCGACAGCGGTTCCGCCCAGCGCGGTAAGCGCGGTATCCGTGCTGGCAGACATAAACACCGCATCGCCAACGGCCCCCGCCCCCAGCAACGTAGTTCTGACATCCGACGCCGTCGCGGCAACATAGGCGCTGGAGCTGAACAAATAATCGCCCATCGCGGTCGCGCCCAACACAGTGCGGGCATCTGCGGCGGTTCCGGCCACAAACAACGAATTACCGACAGCGCTGGCCCCCAGAAGATCGAGGCGCACTGCACTGGCCGTATCGGCAATCAAAGTCGTCGTCGCAAACAGATATTGGCCCAGCGCCGTGCCGCCGAGGGCGTTGCGTCCCGCTGTTGCCGTCGCCGCCACAAAGACGGCATCACCGACCGCGCCCGATCCCAAATTGATGCGCGCGCCCGTCGCGGTGATGGCGGCCGTACCGCCGCTTTCAACCGGCAGCGGGTTTGTCAGATTTAAATGGTCAAAGGTTGCCGTATCAACAATAAGTGTTTGCGCTTCAATCGTACCGGGGGCGTTGATAACCAACCCCCACGCCGTGATCACACCCTCAGGCGATACGATGATTTTTGTGTCTGGGGATCCATATACAGCGCCCGTTGCCGTTTGCTGCCAAACAGCGGCGCGGTTAATGGCCGTCCCGACCGTGATAACATTGATTTGGTCATCGCCTTGTGGCGTCGCATCACCGCATTCTGTTTCAAGCGTGGCATTGGCACCAGCAGAGATGATGGCCATCGCGGGCTGAGCCACCTCTGCCGGAATGTTTTTCTTCTGCCAACGGCAATAAATATAATAATGGCCCCACGGATCAAGCTGTTTAACGCCCGCCGCCGCCGCAAAGACGCCAACCTCTGCTGGGTTTCCTGTGTCATCAGCAATTGTATAATCGATGGGCAACTTCGCGGCATCCGCCACCGGCACATCCGCGAACAACGTCATTTTTTGAGGAACGGCCTCGCAGGTTCCCCCCACCACGTCGCTGCTGCCCGGAGGGCAAAGGGTTTCGGCATCATCCCCCATCACCGCCGTTGCCGATAGGGTCGTGACTGCCGCCGCAATGTCGTTTTTCGTCGTATTGGCGTTGGTGACATTGATATTGCCGCGCAGAACTTGGCTATAGCTGCTGAACAAAACGCCGCCGGCCACGCCCGCCAAGGTCAAAAGATACAGAATCGGCGCGATCGCAAAGCCCGCGCGGGAATAATTTTCACGAATGTGAGGTGATTCGTTTTGACCGTTCTGGGCGCAAACGCTCTTATTGCGCTTTTTGATTAAGCACAGCCTTCCCTTTTCTGTTTGTTTCGGCTCTATGGAATCAGCCATAGAGTCCCCACAAACGAAACCTCTTTTCGGGACAGAAACAACAAACCCGACCCCGCCTTGAGTACCACACACGCATTTGTTGTTCGCGCATCGCTGCATGAACAACTGGTTTCGCCGGAAACCATGGGGTCAGTCTGCGTTCATAATCGTTAAAAATTAGTTCAAATTGATTTTTCGTCGTGCCCTTCCAAAATGTTTTGATCAAAATGTTACGCCCCTCTTTCTTTCCCTTTTTAAAAACCGCTCCTCAAAAAAAATCGCTCTTCAAAAAATATAAACAAAAAAGGGGAGAGGTCACGAAGTACCTCCCCCCTTCTGGAAAAATCAGTGCAGCCCCATGCCCATTATACGGCACCGCCTATCGGCGACGTGCTACACCTTCAGCCCCCAGTCTATATCATAAACATATCGTAAATGTCAAGCAAAATCGCCATTTCTTAACATTTTTGGGGCACAAAAAACCTCCGCTCCTGTTAGGAGCCGGAGGTTTTTTATTCGTCTGGGCTAAACGGCGATTAGGCCGCGCGGCTCTTCGAAATCTTCGTAATCGACGCGTTCACATGTTTTGTGACGGGCTCGGCAGCTTGCTGCGCGATCCGGCTCGACATCTGTGAAAGATTGTTCAAATCCGACATTATTGTGTCGAAGTTGCCCTTCAAAACCGTGTTTTGCGTGCTGACCAGATCGTCCATGGACGTCGCCGTCATCATCGATTGGCTGATCTTTACGCTTTGCTCCAATGATTTCTGCATCAGCGTGCTCAGGCTGTCGCACAGATCGCCGCAGCCCTTGGTCATGATGGAAACAGATTGCAACGTTGCATTGACTGTATCGCGCATCATCGTGTTCATTTCGGTCGCAGTCTGGACAAGATTATTTGTCATTTTTTCCATCTGCTCGTTCGTGGCTTGCATTTCTGCCTCCTCAAAAGAAAAACCCGGCGAAGACCGGCTTTTATCCAGCCTTCGTCACATTAAGTCGTATGTTGCAGCGCAACAATTTAACGTTAACATAAATCATGGGGTTTAACGTGTCAAGAATGGACGCAAGAGGAAAAATTAAAAAATGATCCGACTTGCATTTATATCACTTTGAACTCATCTTGACCTTC
Organism: Rhodospirillaceae bacterium; assembly: GCA_003486725.1. Classification (GTDB taxonomy): domain Bacteria; phylum Pseudomonadota; class Alphaproteobacteria; order UBA9219; family UBA9219; genus UBA8914. The sequence goes on along the minus strand of DNGD01000092.1, from coordinate 431 downwards.
ACGTGCCCCTTGAGCGCGGCCAGAGAACCAGTGCGATGTTATAGGATGAAGATGCAAAGAAACTTAACCCGCCCCAAGCCCCAAAAATCCCTCTTTCAAGGCGTTTTTCAGGGTGTTCTTTTAATCTCTTTCCTTCTCGCCCTAACGGTTTCTTCCGATGACGCCGAGGCCGCAACCAAGAAAAAGACCAAAAAAACCAAGGCCAGACCGCGCGCCGCCCGCACTGTTTCGACCGCTCCCTCGTCGGCGCTGTATGCCGATCTGGTCATTGATGCAAACACGGGGGCCATTCTTCACGAAACGAGCGGCACCAGCCCTCGTCATCCGGCCTCGCTCACCAAGATGATGACGCTTTATCTGGCGTTTCAGGCGATTGAAAACGGCGTGATCCGGCTGGAGACACCCCTGCGCGTTTCGGCGCGCGCCGCTTC
>DNGD01000180.1 GCA_003486725.1 Rhodospirillaceae bacterium | reverse complement strand
GCCTTAAAGCGGGACAAACGATCACCGCCTATGACACGATTATGGGACTGATCACTTGCTCGGCCAACGACGGCGCTGTTGTTCTGGCAGAGGCGTTAGCCGGAGACGCCCATCAATTTGCCGATATGATGACGCGTCAGGCCAGAGCGCTGGGCATGCAAAACACTGTCTTTAAAAACCCCAACGGCCTGCCCGATCCGAATCAGATCACGACGGCACGCGATATGGCGATGTTGGGCTATGGGCTGGTTTCCCATTTTCCGGGTTTCTATTCCTATTTTTCGAAAAACAATTTCACCTATCGGGGGCGCAGTTATAACAACCATAACAATTTGATGAAACGCTATGACGGCATGGACGGGATCAAAACAGGCTATATCCGCGCCTCGGGCTTCAATCTGGTTACCTCGGCCGTGCGGGGCGATACGCGGCTCATCGGCGTTATGTTCGGGGGGCGCTCTGCAGCCTCACGCTACAACGCGATGGAAAAGCTTTTGGACACCGCCTTTACCGATTTCCATCAATCCAACCACATGAATCTCGCCACGCTGTCGTTGCCCAGCAAGACCGCCGCCATCTTTGGCGGGACAAAAACCGCCGAACCTGCGCCGAGCAAGCCAACGCTTTCCGCCGCCTCCCGCTCGCAGCGCCCGCGCCTGACGATGACACCCGCCGCCCCGATGCCACCATCACCGCCCACCGCACCCGGTTCGCTGGGCACTCTGTCCCTAAATGAACAGGAACTGGGGGAGAGCGCGGGCGCTTGGGGCATTCAGGTAGGTTCATACAGCAGCGTAGAAACTGCTCAGAAAGCCATCGCCTCCCTCGCCAAAAACATGGTCAAAACGTTGGGCGATGCAGAGCCAAGCCTGCAAAAGATCACGATGACCGATGGCTCGGCCATGTATCGCGCACGGTTTATCGGGCTGGACAAAACCAGCGCGCGCTCGGCCTGCTCACAGGTCATCCGGCGTGGTCAAGGGTGCTTGGTGGTTATGGAGCCCTAAGATTCATACGCCAGCAGGCTGCTCACCGGCACATCCAGCTTCTCGCGGCCCTTCAGGAAAGTCAGCTCGATCACAAAGGCGGCGCGCGTAACAATCGCGCCCATTTGCCGCGCTAGATGAATGGCCGCGGCCGCCGTGCCGCCCGTGGCCAAAAGATCGTCGATCACCACGACGCGCGCGTCCTTTTGAATCACGCCTTCCTGAATCTCGATCGTGTCGGTGCCGTATTCCAGCGCGTAGCTATGCGCCTTGGTCGCGCCGGGCAGCTTTCCTTTTTTGCGAACCATCACGAGGCCGATGCCCAGCTGCGCAGCAAGCGGGGCGGCGACCAGAAAGCCGCGCGATTCAACGGCGACCAGACAATCCGGCTTTTCCGCCGCGATGATGGGCTTGAGTCGCTCGATGGTTTCCTGCCAAGCCCCGCCATGCGCGAGTAACGTTCCGATGTCATAGAACAAGATGCCGTCCTTGGGGAAATCGGGAACACCGCGAATATAGGTTTTGAGGTCGATTGGCATAGAGGTCATGACAGAGTTACTCACAAAGGTTGAAAAAGGCACCGCAGCTCAGTGTATTCGTAAACGGGTCGTTAAACCATTTTGACCCCCAAAGCCCAAAGGCGTGGAACTTGTCTCCAAAACGGTGTCGCCCTACTTAACGAAAATCGCGGTTGTTAATAATATGGCAAATCTTTAAGAGGATAGTCTATGGTTAAATGTAGAACCCTTTCCCCGTTCGCGGGAAAGGGCAAGTAAGCCTTGATCCTCAGCGGGAGTTTCGTGAATGACGTCGCATTTAAGCAAAGAAGACGTTCAGCGTTTGCTCAAAGAACCTTCGGCCACTATGCGCGCCGAGGTTGCGGGGAAGCTGGCCCTGGATATAGAAAACCCCGTTTTATCTGAAAGCGAAATGTCACTGGCGCACGAAGTCGTGCGCCTGATGGCACGGGACGTTGAATCCTCTGTGCGCTTGGCTCTTTCACAAAATCTACGCAAGGCCGCCCGCCTGCCCCATGATATCGCCGTGCAACTGGCGAACGATATTGAGCAAGTCGCGTTGCCGATCCTGATGGAATCCGATGTTCTGACGGATCAGGATCTGATCGCCGTCATCGCCAAAGGCTCCTCTTCAAAACATGTAGCCATTGCGGGGCGTGCATCCGTTTCGGCGGCCGTGTCCGATGCCATCATCACCACCGCCGGCGAAAAGGCCGTGACGACACTGATGGGCAATACAGGCGCGCAAATCACGAACCAAAGCTATGACAAGGCGATCTCGCGTTTCGAAGAAAACGAAAACATAAAAGAAGCGATCTGCAAGCGCGCCGTCCTGCCCCCTGTGGTGGCGGAAAAACTGGCGCAAATCGTTTCTGACCGTCTGCAAAACTATCTGGTTTCCCATCACGAATTGTCGCCCAGTCTGGCGGCTGATCTGGTTTTGCAAAGCCGCGAGCGCACCATCGTCGAGCTGGCCAGCGGTTCCTCGGAAGAGGAGATGGAAAAGCTTGTCGGCCAGATGCATGTGAATGCACGGTTGACGCCCTCGATCATTCTGCGCGCCCTGTGTATGGGCGATGTGCTGTTTTTTGAATCCGCCTTGGCCATACGCGCGGGCATCCCGCTACTGAACGCCAGAATATTGATTCACGATGGCGGGCAGTTGGGATTAAAAACCCTTTATGAACGCGCAAGCATGCCGCCCACGATGATGTCCGTTGTCCGTGCAGCTCTGGACGTCGTCCATGAAACGGAAATGGATGGCGAGGAACATGATCTCGATCGTTACCGTGCCCGCGTGATTGAGAGGGTTCTCACCCAGTTTGAAGATGTCGGATCGGACGATTTCGAATATCTGTTAAGTAAGCTGGGTGATATCATCGCCGCTGAAAAACGCGCCTGAGCTGACGACCTGATACGTTCCACCATTCGTCTTCCCTCCCTCTCCCTTTCGTCTTCCCGCACGGAGCAACCGCGCTTGAAGCGCAGGGGCGTAGATGCGGGATGTCCGCCCTTCCGTCATTGCGAGGCTTGATCGCGAAGGCGATCAAGGCTGGCCGACGCGGCAATCCATGGGAAACACCCGCTCTAACCTTGCCGTTCCATTTTTTCCTTCACCACCGCAATGGATTGCTTCGCTGCGCTCGCAATGACGGGAAAAACGGAACACAAAAAGAAAAAGGGCGGGGATTTCTCCCCGCCCTTCTCTTGTTTCTTAGCTGATCGCTAAGACGTCATCCTTAGAACGACATCTTCTGCGAGAGCATCAGCACATGACCCTTGTTGCTGGACGTTGTGCCCGCACGATCTTGGTCGAAGAATACGGCGTCAGCCGCAGTCGCCAAACCAGGGAACCATGTGTAGGTCGCGCCGAGACCGATCGCATCGAAATCTTCGACATAAGCGTCAGCGCCAACCAGTGTGTTGTAGTAGCCTTGGCCGTTCATGTAGTTCGCAGCGACCGTGACTTTATCGAAGCCATACCTCACGCCAGCCGTCCAAACGTCTTGATCGTCCGTCTGGGCTGTTGTCGTATTCATGTGGCCGGCGTCAACATAAGAACCGCCAACGGTGAAGCCAGCATACGCAACCTGAGCGCCGAGGCCCCACGTTGTGTAATCACGGCTTGCAACGGTGTTCTTGTCGCCTTCGCCTTGGCCGGTCGTCATCATCGGTGAAACCGTTACGCTAAGCGCATCAAACTTGCCGGTGTACTGAGCAGCAACTTCGGTTTGGTTCTTGTAACCCTTCACATCGTCATACAAGGAAACGGTCGTGCCCTGCTCCGCATTCGGAACATAGCTGACGCCGAGTTGTACCTTGTGGTTCGCATTGCCAACCTTCGGTGTGAAATAGGTCACCTTGGTTGTGTCTTCTGTCATGCTGACATAAGTGGGCTGGAAGCGAGCCAACGTGGTGCTGTCAACAAAGTTCGTGTAGTAGCCGTCGATCTGGTTTTCACCAACCGTCGGAGCATAAACGAACAAGAGAGACGCGCCATGCTCGTCGCCCATCTGAACCTTACCGAACGTGCCGGCAACCCAAACATAGGCGTTGTCCATCACAACGGATTGACCGTCAGCAGCGCGAGCCTGATCGTTGTCGAGATTAACCGACGCACCATAGGTGATGCCGTTAGCGGCCTTGCCTTCGGCGGCAACTGTCAGTTCGTAACCTGTGTTGAAATCGCTACCGCGACGACCGGTGTTCACACCAGCCATCAGCTTTTCTGACTCTTGGAACATGGCAGCGCGGAAATCGACGCTACCGCCAAGGGTGACTTGGATCGGTGATTCAGCAGCTTGAGCAGCGCCGGCAAAAGCGACGAGGGCTGATGTGGCCAAAAGAAGTTTACGCATTCGTTTCTCCATAAAAAAGGGGTTGCCGAAATCTGCACCCATCTTTCCTCGCGCTCAATCTTTATTTTAACCAAACGCAAGTTTTAATCGCCCCTGTTGCACACAATCAACACGCCGCTTTAATGAAATCGTAACTGTTTCCAATATAACGAATTTGTCATTTCGACATGTGTATGAATTGGGGTGCGACTTAGGTATGACTGAGCGCGCGACAAACATTATCTGCAGAAATGTCGTGTGCAAAAAAAACGAATCACTTTGTTCGCTCATACCCATCGCCCGTTGAACGAAACTGCGAAAAGATAAGAAAACTGAATCCCGCATCTACGCGCTGCTTTGCAGCGCTACGTGCGGGAAGACGTAAAAAGGCTCGCACGAACGCACCAATGAAAAAGCGGCACCTGATTTTGCACCGCGCCACTTTCTCATCATCGCAAGTTTATTATTGATCTGCTTTTTCGTCTTCCAATGCCCCCCTCTCGTCATCCCAGAAAACTTTCTCTTCGTGGCGAATGCCACGAAAGAAAGTTGATCTGGGACCCAGTTGCCCTATCCGTTAGCGACGTTGGCTCACATTTATAAGCGGAGAGACCCTCTGGGTCCCGCCCCTTTTAAGTATTGGCATTTTCTTTCGCGCAAAAGGGCGCGAAGAGAAAATGTCGTGGGATGACGTGGGGAGTTAAAGAAGGCAAAAGAAAAAGGGCGGGGATTGCTCCCCGCCCTTTTCTTGTTTCTTAGCTGATCGCTAAGACGTCGTCCTTAGAACGACATCTTCTGCGAGAGCATCAGCACGTGGCCTTCGTTGCTGGGCGTTGCGCCAGCGACGTCTTGGTCGAAGAATACGGCGTCAGCCGCAGTCGTCAAGCCAGGGAACCATGTGTAGGTCGCGCCCAAACCAATCGCGTCGAAATCTTTGACGTACTGGGTCGTGCCAGACAATGGGTAGTAGCCTTCGCCGCTCATGTAGTTCGCAGCCATAGCAACCTTGTCGAACTCATACTTCAGACCAGCGTTCCAAACGTTTTGGTCGTCGGTTTGAGCAGAAGTCGTGTTCAAGTGACCCGCGTCGACATAAGAACCACCAACGGTGAAGCCAGCGTACATCGCCTGAGCGCCGAGGCCCCAAACTGTGTAATCGCGGTTACCAGCAACGTTCTTGTCGCCTTCGCCTTCACCCGTGGCCATCATTGGCGTTACAACAACGCTAACGGGGCTGAACGTACCGGTGTATTGAGCCGCTGCAGTTACCATATTCTTGTAACCATCAGCGCCATCATACAAGGAAACGGTCGTGCCCTGTTCGTCGTTCAGCGCATAGCTGACGCCGAGCTGTACCTTGTGGTTCGCATTGCCAACCTTCGGTGTGTAATAGGTCACCTTGGTGTTGTCTTCCAGGTTGTCGATATAGATCGGCTGGAAAGGAGCCAATGTGGTCGCATCGGTGAAGTTCGTGTACGAACCGTCGATTTGGCCTTCGCCAACCGTCGGAGCATAAACAAACAGTTCAGCAGCGCTGTGCGTGTCGCCGAGCAGAGCCTTACCAAAGGAGCCGGCCATCCAAACATAGGCCTGATCCATCACAACTTCTTGACCAGCGGAGCGGATCTGGTCGTTGTCGAGGTTGATCAACGCGCCATAGGTGATGCCGTTTGCGGCTTTGCCTTCGGCGGCGATTGTCAGATCATATTCGGTCTGGAAGTCCGAGCTACGACGATCAGCCAGAACCTTTTCAGATTCTTGGAACAAAGCGGCGCGGAAATCGACGCTACCGCCAAGTGTTACCTGGATTGGTGATTCAGCTGCTTGAGCTGCGCCGGCAAGGGCGACGAGAGCCGTTGTGGCCAAAAGAATTTTACGCATGTGTATCCCCCTCATGGATGGACAATTGGTGTTAAGAGAACTGACTGTGAGGGCGGATCGCCCCGTCGAAAATCAATTTGAAGCAACGCCTTTGCACAGACAAGCTTGAAATGCCCCTTTTTCCTACTCCCGCTTAACCTGTGGCACAAAGGCCACAAACCCGTTAACCATCGATTCCCTTGCAACATCTTGTTTTTTCGCTCATAATTAACGAAATTCACCGTGTAAAACCTTAACAAAACTCGTGAGCGAATCCATGAAAATTCCCGCCGTTTTTTCCTGCACCCCGCAAAAAGCTGTGTTTTACGCGCTTTTTCTTTTGCTCTCTGGCAGCGCCCTGACGGGCTGCGCCGATAACGCGGTTCAAGTCGACCCGACCTATCGGGATAAATCAAAAGAAGAGATGTACAAATATGGCTCGCTGGTCAGCGACAAGGGCGGGTTTACCCTCCTTGGCGACGGGGAAAAGAAGAAGGATGAAACCGGTCTGGGCGTCAACGGGTTCTTGTGGCGCGCCTCGCTGGATACGCTATCCTTTATGCCGATTGCCTCGGCGGATCCCTTTGGCGGCGTGATCACGACGGATTGGTATTCCGCCTCAGGCGCGCCGAATGAACGCGCGAAGATCAATGTCTTTATTCTGGATCGCGATCTCCGTGCCGACGGCGTGAAGGTCAGCGTCTTCCGTCAAACCAAAGGTGTTGATGGCCAATGGGCCGATGCCCCCGTGGCCACCGCGACCGCCAGCTCGCTGGAAGAAACGATCCTGACCCGCGCGCGTCAACTACGCCTGACGCAAAAGGAAATGAAGTAAGGGTTTTTTATCCCCGCACGACCGTTGCAAGGTCATTGACGGTGTCGCTGGCGCCCAGCGAAAGGCGCGCCTCCAGCATTTTTTCGACCAGCGTGCGCAGCCCGTCATGATCGCTCTTTTCACGTAGCGCCGCGCCTTCGGCCAGCATCGCGGCAAAGGCCGCCTTGTCCGCATAGAGCCATGAATCCTTGGCCAAGCGATCAAACCAGGCCTCGACATAAGCGGGGTTTCCCCACGCCACGGAAAGAAACAGCCGGCGCATTTGCGATAAACACAACCGCGCGGCGGCGTGCGTTGACTCGTGCTGACTGTCAATAATTTTTTGCGCACGCATCGACAGATCGTCGAAGATCTTGTTATCGCTTTCCTCGGCGCGTCCGCGTCCGATACGGTTATAGGCCGCCACAACCTTGCCCAAGCGACGCTGCAAAACCGCACTTTGATGTTTGGCTTCGATCCGCGCCGCTTCCTGACGGATAAAGCGGGCTTCTTCGGAAATGCGGCGTACAGCCTCGGCGTCACCACGGCTTTCTTCCAAAATTTCGTTTTGCTCTTCGATGCGCGCCTTGAGAAGTGCCAGATCAGGGCCGGCGTTCGGGCCGACAGCCGCGGCCAGATCGCCCCACTCTTCTTGTGCCCGCGCCAAAATCGCCTGCGTAAAGGCGTGACCTTCTTCGCCGTTATAGGAAATCTCGGCCGCCTGCGGCGCATAGAAATGCTTGGTGGGCAAAACCAGATTGTTGCTTTCAGGCAGCGTCACCGAGGCGCGCAGCACACCGCCGGCGCTCATATGCCAACCAAAGATAATGGGGTCGCCAATGCGGATGACGAGGTCGGGCGGAAGATCGGCCCCTTCGATGCGCAGCAAGCCGATGCACAAATTCAAATCCACGCGGTCGGGCACTTCGACCTGGAACACTTCAAAGCCGATATAGCCCGCCATACCCGCCTTAAGCATCGCGCCGCTCTTCAACTGAAGCTGCCCTGATGCCGGAAGCACATCGCCCTTGTTCACAAGGGGGACAAAAATATTATCTTCGGCATCCGCCGCGCGGCGCACCTTGACGGCCAGACTTTGGGCCGCCGGCGCACTCGTGGTTGTCGCCACAAGCCGCGTGATCTTCA
>DNGD01000175.1 GCA_003486725.1 Rhodospirillaceae bacterium | reverse complement strand
AGGCAATCGCGCGGCCTTTATGTTTCCCCTTTGATCCGTCATGCAGACCCTTTGGTGGGCCTTCCGCCACGGCCTCCTCGACAAGTGTGTTCCACGCGCCGCACGCCTCGCACTTGCCGCCCCATTTGGGAAACGATGCGCCGCAGGTCTGACAAACATAATGTGATGATGATTTGGCCATAAAAAGATTATGCGTGAGGGACGTTGTCCTTTGCAAGATATCCCTGTGAACAAATCGGATAAAACCTCTAACCAGCTGTTTAGAAACTTGAACAGCGACGAGCGAAAAAGAATAGCCGCTGGATTAATCCCCACCTTAACAAGGCGTTAACCATAATGATTCGTTGCGCCAAAAGTCATTTTAGCGTACTTCGATTCAGGTGGGTGCGTTGATTCTAGCCACGGGATTCTTGCATAGGATTCAGGCAAAGGAATACCGGCGTTACCTCTCGCGATTGTCTTTCCCTTAAAAAGCGATAGAACCATGCAGCATTTGAATCCTTACCGCTTTTATGAACTAGCGTCTAAGCTTCACGCGCTGTTCAACAACATCGCGCAAAATCGCGTGACAGAGATGTTCGCGCCTCTAACCGAAGCTCAAAACATTCTGGATGGCTGGATTAAGGGACATTTCTTTCCGCTGGACACGTCCAAACCCGATGCGATGCGACTTCTTTCCAAAATCGGCAATCTTTTCAACAAATATTATATCGATCAATCCACTAAGCAACTTAAAGTTCCCACCGGTGAAGACCGCATCGATCCCCACGAAATGGCGATTTTGTATAGCATGGTCGAAAAATTCGAACACGCGCTGGCGGCAGAATTGACCCACGCACCAACCTATACAGCCAACAAACGCGGCATTTACTCCACCTATGACCTCATCGAGAACGCATACCAGTCCTTTTCCCCCACGCTACGCGACGTGATGCCAGAGGCCGCCTTGGCCGAATTCAATATTGCGGGTCGCGCCTTGGCCTTTGGCCTTGGTACCGCCTCGGCTGTTCATGTGCTTCGCGCAATTGAGCTTGTTTTGAAACGTTATTACGAAATGTTCTCGGGCACTGCCGTCGCCAAAAACGAGCGTTCCTATAGTATTTACCTGAAGAAACTGGCAACGCTCTCGGATGACGAAACCAGCGAGCGCCGCCCCGATAAGCGCCTCCTTCAGATGCTGGCGCAAATCAAGGAACATTACCGCAATCCGCTGACCAACCCTGACAGCACAATTACCATTGATCAGGCGACATCCTTATTCGGCTTGGCGACCGCCGCCATGACATTGATGAGCGAGCAAGTCGCTCTTGGCCAGAAGGATGATGGCGGCAACATCCCCACAAAAAGCGCGGCAAAGAGCACCACAAAATCGACAACTTCTTCCGCTAGCAAAGAAATGAAAGCCGACAAAGTCAGTGATGACGATGAGGAGAGTTATGACTTCCGCTCAAACAAAGCGGGGTAAACAGAAGGGGAGGGTTTATAGGGTGGAATTTAAAACAATTAATCACGCATGGTTGGTAATTGGTGGTCTCGGAACAGAAAAATCCATCAAAAACATCGTCGGGCATCTAACCGACGGTACGCAAGGGGATAAAGGTCACGTTGATTATACGTTGATGGGGTTTTATGACCCCACCCATCAAGGCAGCATCTTTCACCACGATAAAATCCATCGCCAACGCTTTTATAATGGGCGTTATATTAACCCAACAGAATCTCCTTCTGATGCAGTTGTATTAAAATCATCAGCTCTTGATGCGCCGATCTGTATCAAGCATGCTTTAGAGTCGGTCTTATCGAGCAACAACTCCCTGACGGATGAACACGCCACCCGTGATCCGGAAACTGAGATAAATAGAACCGCTATCATTATTGCGTCCCAATGCAAAGGGGCATGGAAGCTAAACAGCAAAGGAAGTGTTCGTATAGCCAAACAGATCAAAGAATCAGCCATCAAAGTCGTTCTTCTCGCATATCACGCAAAAGGTGCGACAAAAGAGAAGAATTTTGCAAAATCATTGCATTGCATGGGACTTGCAGCGCGCGCGATCGGCGGCGTTTGCGCCGTCATTAATCCGGATAAACCAAGATCAATGTCCAACATTCTCGATAGCGCAAGAAATGTGATTATCGGAAAATTTCCATCCCCAACTGAGAAGGAGGTCAAAGACATTATATTGTCAAAACGGGGGGAGATGTTTGACCGTCAGTGTCGCAAAGCATTTAAAGGCTACGAACCGCTATAAGGATTACAACTTCCTTGCTTCATCCACTAGGAGAAGGGGAATTCCTTCACGGATGGGGAAGGCGAGGGAAGCCTTCACGCTGACCAGCTCTTGCTTCTCGGCGTCATAGCGCAGCACGGAATGGGTCACAGGACACACCAGCATCTCTAACAGTTGCGGTGAAATCTTGCGAGCTTGTACGGACGCGTCGCTCATCGGCTTTTCCTTTATGAAAACAGAACAGAGGACAACTTCTTGCGTCCCTCGATCGTGTCGGGGTGGGTCGGGCCGAGAGCCTCAAAGAATTTGATCAACTGCTTGCGCGCGCCATCATCTTGCCATTTCCTGTCGCGGCGCACGATCTCCAACAATTCATCCATCGCCCGCGCCGTTTCCTGCGTAGCGTACAAAGCCATCGCCAGATCCAGACGAGCCTGATGATCATTCGGGTTTTGCGCGAACTTACCTTCCAAGTCGGCCAACGAAGCACCAGCCTGTGCTGCTTGCTGCGCCAGCTCTAGCGCCGTGCGAATAGGATCAACGACTTTATGGGTGGCAAGCTCCGATGGCGCACTCGCCAAAATCTGCGCCGCCTGATCGTTTTGCCCCAGCGCAAGCATACAACGCAAGGCTCTGGCAAACGCCGGCGCGTTATCGGGATGTTCGCTCAGAATGTCGGTATAGATTGACTGCGCAGTGGAAACATCGCCTTGTGTTAGAAAATCCTCGGCCTGTTTCAGCGCCGTATCCAGCCCATCCCCCGCGGCGCCGGCCACACCGGTCGCCTTGATCAACTGCTCAAGCCAGCTTTTAATTTGAGATTCGGGCAGCGCGCCCATAAAGCCATCAACGGGCTGCCCGTTATGAAAGGCAAACACAGCAGGCACGGACTGAACGCGCATTTGCTGTGCGATCTGGGGACTTTGATCGATATCGATCTTGCATAGCTTGGCAGCACCTGTGCTCGCGGCCACGACCTTTTCCAAAACAGGGCCCAGCTGCTTGCACGGGCCGCACCACG
>DNGD01000247.1 GCA_003486725.1 Rhodospirillaceae bacterium | reverse complement strand
CCCGCAAATCAATCTGGCTTTTTCCTTCAAACGCGGGAACGATGGGGTGGACGATCATCACACCCTGCAAATCGACAATGAACAAATAGCCTTCGCCGCCATAACGGACGGCGCGAATGGCTTCCTTGGCTTTTTCCTGCGCTTCCTCTACGGAAAAGTCGCCCGCCGAGGCGCGCACGTAATAGTGGGCAATCTGACTCGAGGCCACCTCGACCATGTTGCGGATCAGGATTTTGCGCTCCGCCATCATCGCATCGCGACCATGGGACAGACTCAGAAAAATGAGCGCAGCAGAGACAATCATAAAGCCACCCATCAGGGTAGCCAGTTTCGTCATGATATGCAGTTTTCTATACACGCGAAACAGCCTTTTGGTATTATCAGTAATCGATTCTGGCCAACCTTAGGCCTCTTCCCTTAATTAATATTAACCACGTCCATACGTTTGTATCGTCATACACGTGACAAACGCTCAATTATTGGTTATCACCTGCCCCCATGACCGATAAACTTATGACCCTGAACGTGGTGCGCCGGCGCACCTTTGCTATCATCGCGCATCCTGACGCGGGAAAAACCACGCTGACCGAAAAGCTCTTGCTGTTCGGCGGGGCGATCCAGCTGGCGGGTGCCGTTAAAGCGCGCGGTGAACAACGGCGTGCACGCTCCGACTGGATGAAGGTGGAGCGCGAGCGCGGCATTTCCGTGACCGCCTCGGTCATGAGCTTCGACTTTGCCGAAAAATCGTTCAACCTCGTCGACACCCCTGGACACGAAGATTTCTCGGAAGACACCTATCGCACGCTCACCGCTGTGGACAGCGCGGTGATGGTCATCGACGGCGCGAAGGGTATTGAAACCCAGACGCGCAAACTGTTCGAAGTCTGCCGCCTGCGCGACGTGCCGATTATCACCTTTGTAAACAAGATGGATCGCGAGAGCCGCGATCCCTTCGACCTTATCAGCGAGATTGAAGAAACTCTCGCGCTGGACGTGACTCCCGCCAACTGGCCAATCGGTCAGGGGCGCGATTTTCGCGGCTGTTATGACCTGATCCATGATACGCTGATCCTTCTGGACAAGGCGGATCGCCATAAGCGCGTGGACGGCATCACCTGCGAAGGACTTAGCGATCCCAAGATCGACGCTGAATTGGGGCCAGAACTCGCCGCCAAGCTGCGCGAAGAGGTGGAGATGGCGCGCGCGCTGTGCAAGCCGTTCAACGCGCAATCCTACGCGGAAGGCCATTTGACGCCGCTTTATTTCGGCAGTGCGTTCTATAATTTCGGCGTGCAGGAATTACTGCAAGGTTTGGCCGATCACGCCCCCTCGCCCCGCGCGCAAAAAGCCGATACGCGCATGGTGCAGCCGGTGGAGCACAAGGTCACAGGCTTTGTGTTCAAGGTGCAGGCGAACATGGATCCCAACCACCGCGATCGCATTGCGTTCGTGCGGCTGTGCTCCGGCCACTTCAAGCGCGGGATGAAGCTGTTCCACGGGCGTAGCGGCAAGATGTTGGCCGTCAATAACGCCGTGCTGTTTCTGGCGCGCGATCGTGAACTGGCCGAAGACGCCTTTGCGGGCGATATTATGGGCATCCCGAACCACGGCTCCCTTCGCATCGGCGATACGCTGACGGAAGGCGAGACGATCAACTTCCTTGGCGTGCCCAGCTTTGCGCCGGAAATGCTGCAACGCGTGCATATCGGCGACCCGATGAAGGTCAAGCATGTAAGGCGCGCTCTGGAGCATTTCGCCGAAGAAGGCGCGTCTCAGGTGTTCAAGCCATTGACGGGTGCGGACTGGATCGTCGGCGTGGTCGGCGCATTGCAATTCGAGGTGCTGGCCGCACGAATCGGAACAGAATATGGCCTGCCTGCCAATTTCGAGACGGCGGGCATTGAAGCCGCACGGTGGGTCGAGTCCGATAAACCCGAGGCCGTGAAGCGCTTTATCGATGGCAATCGCGGCTCTCTTGCCGAAGACCATGATGGTGCGCTAGTCTTCCTCACGCGTAATGCTTGGCACCTGAATCGCACGATCGAGGAAAACCCCGATCTGAAGTTCCTGAAAACCCGCGAGCAGCACCACGCACCAGTGAGTTGACAAAGAAAGGCGGCGAGACGTGACACCTTCTTCTATGACAAGCTTTTTAAAAAATGAAACAGGCGCGACAGCCATCGAGTACGCGCTTATCGCCTCGCTGATCGCCGTGGTCATCGTCACGTCTCTTATTCTTTTGGGCGGCGATCTCAGCGCAGCCTATCAGCGCGTTTCGGATATGTTTTAACCCTCAAACGCCATGCCGCGCCACAGGCTGGCCGCACCGCGTAAACCGGCGATGGGCCCGTGCTTGGCGCTGACAAACTTTGTTTTTGGCGGCTTGGCCAAACAATATTTCGACCATTTCGCAGGCACGGCATCATAAAGCCCCGGCAATCCCATCAGCCCACCACTGACAACAATCACATGCGGATCAAAGGAGTGTATGGCCGTGATCATCGCCTTGGCCAACATCTCGTAATAACGATCAAGCACCGCGAGGGCAGCTGCATCGCCCGTGCTGGCCAGCGTCGCTATTTGCGGATTGTCGGCAACCTTCCCCGTCATCTTGGTATAAAGATGCTTCAAGGCAGGCCCCGCCACAAGAGACTCCATACAGATCGACTGACCACAGACACATTCTCCCGGCTCCCCCTCGCCTTCCTCGCGAAACGCCAACGGCAAATGGCCAATCTCGCCCGTCAGGCCATTGGGTCCGTCAACAATCTGCTGATTAACGACAAAGCCGGAGCCTATGCCCGTTCCAAGGATCAAACCCAAGACAGAAGGGTAGCCTTTTCCTGCGCCGTCAATCGCCTCGGCCAGTGTCATACACGACGCATCGTTCGCAAGGCGCGTTTCGCGCCCCGTCGCAATCGCAATATCATCACGATACGTTTTTCCACGCGTGCAGGGAATACTGGCCGAGAGAATAACGCCCGTCTCTTGATCGATCATGCCCGCTGTGCTGACGCCGATCCGATCGACACGCTCGGTACGCATCTCAACAGCCGACACAACGCCCGCGACGGCATCCAGAAACATGTCATAATCTTTGGGGGTGGACACGATTTCCTGATGCAGCATCTCGCCTTTGGCGTTGAACGCCGCGCCCGCAATCTTTGTGC
>DNGD01000047.1 GCA_003486725.1 Rhodospirillaceae bacterium | reverse complement strand
GCGGAAGGTTGATAATATCGAGACGACTCCGCAGATTCTGCGGCAACAGTCGCCGGAAGCGGCGCTTGGACGGTTCGCGATGAAACTGTACGCGGCACGACCCGGTCGAAATAGTGTGGCCCTTGGGCGGGTTGATATTTCCATTCGGGGCGACCTGTGGCTGACATCTCGGGCTCATAGGCCGAGGCAAGGGTGGGAACCCCGACAAGACAGGCAGAGAAAACAAGCAGATTTATTCTCTTTTTCCAAACCGACATTCGACGCCTCCGTTAACGACAGGAATATGCCGCGAATCTTAACCTAAGGGTGAGTCGGGGAAAAGCAAGAATTGGACAAGCCGCCGTTTATGCATTAGGTTTTGTGCCTAATATGCAACGCCACCCCAATCCTATAGAGGCTTATCATGAATTTGACCCGCCGCGTCCGCGAAATCCTTGATGGTTACGAAGGCGAAACGCCAGGAACCAAAGCCAATCTGTCCCGCATGCTGATGGCCGGTAAGCTCGGTGGCACGGGCAAGATGGTGATCCTGCCCGTCGATCAGGGTTTTGAACATGGCCCCGCGCGCAGCTTTGCGATGAACCCCGAGGCCTATGATCCTCATTATCATTACAAGCTGGCGATCGACGCGGGGCTGAATGCCTATGCCGCGCCACTTGGTTCTTTGGCCGCTGGCGCTGACACCTTCGCCGGTGCAATCCCCACGATCTTGAAGATGAACAGCGCCAACAGCCTGTCCACACAAAAGGCAAACGCCGATCAGGCCGTCACCGCCAGCATCGATGACGCGCTACGCCTCGGCTGTTCGGCCATCGGCTTCACGATCTATCCCGGCTCGGATGCCATGTATGACCAGTATGAAGAGTTCCGTGAACTCTCGCGCGAAGCAAAAGCCAAGGGTCTGGCCGTTGTCTTGTGGTCCTATCCACGCGGCGGCGATCTGTCCAAGGAAGCCGAGCTGGCCGTTGACGTCATCGCCTATGGCGCGCATATGGCGGCTTTGCTGGGCGCAAACATCATCAAGGTCAAGCTGCCTTCCGATTTCTTGGGCAACAAGGATTCCAAGAAAGTCTATGAAGACAAGAAAATCCCCGTCGCCACGCAGGCGGATCGGGTCAAGCACATCTTGCAATGCTGCTACGGCGGCAAGCGCATCGTTGTGTTCTCAGGCGGCGCGGCCAAGGGCGAGGACAGCGTCATTCAAGACGCGAAGGATATCTATGCGGGCGGCGGCAATGGCTCGATCATCGGGCGCAATTGCTTCCAACGTCCCCGCGAAGATGCGCTCAAGCTCCTTGAGCAAATCATCGCGATCTATAAGGGAAAGTAATCTCTCCCCCATATGACGAATAAGAAACGGCGTGAAGCAATTCACGCCGTTTTTATTGGCATGTCGCCCAAAATAAGGTACCCTCAAAGACCCTGTAAACTTCTCGGCGGAAAAGCTCCATGTTCTCTATTCTTTCACGCAAATGGCATTTGACGTTCCGCGTCATTCCCTTTGTCGCGATTATTGTGCTGGTCAAATTTGCCGTTCATCATTTTGATTACGAGTTTCTTTCGCTCAGCCCGCTGATGGGCGCGCTGATCTCCGCCAACGTCTTTTTGATCGGCTTCCTGATTTCCGGCGTCCTGACCGACTATAAGGAAAGCGAACGGCTGCCCAGCGAGATGGCCTGCAGCCTCGAAGTGATGCTGGACGAAGCCTCCATCATCCTTGAAAACAAGAGAAGCCCCGTCGCCACGCAGCTAGCAGACCATGTCCGCGAGTTGAACGGTTTTATCCTCGACTGGTTTCATAAAAAGGAAAAGACCGCCGATTTATTCGCCAAGATCGCGGCGTTGAACCCTATTTTCCTGGCGCTGGAGCCGCTTACGCAGGCCAACTTTATTGCCCGCCTGAAGCAGGAACAAAGCAATCTGCGCCGCATCGTGACCCGCATTCACACCATCCGCGAAACCGATTTTAATCCGGCTGGCTATGCGATTGCCGAGATTCTGTCTTCGGTGTTGTGTCTTGGTTTGATCTTCACCAAGATCGATCCCTATCATGAGAGCGTATTCTTTGTGGCCTTCGTATCGTTCGTGCTGATCTATATGGTGCTGCTGATCAAAGAGATCGACAACCCCTTCAGCTATTACGAAAAGGACGATTACACGGACAACGTCTCCCTCGTCCCGCTGGAAAATTTCCAGAAGCGGATTGTGGGAGAGTAGTCCCGCGCCTCAAACCAAATAAATCTCGACGCGCTCTTTTCCACGGCCAATATTGTTGCGCTTGAGCTTGATTGGGCCAACCTCTCCCGTGCGTTTGATATGCGTGCCACCACAGGGCACGCGCGCGAAGCCGTCAATCTCCCAATACCGCTTTTGGCTGGCTTCATCCTCAAACGCGCTGATAATTTCCAGATTATCTTTGATCATCTTGTTCGCCTCCTGCGCAAAGGCGGGAAGCAACGGCGAAACACTTTCCGCCAACGCGAAGTCCAGCCGCGCTTTATCTGCAGCAATATGCGCGCCCACTTTCTCGATCGCCGGAAACTTTTTATAGAAAAGCTCCAGCATCAGTTCCGCCGCGAAATGAAGGCGCATCAGACGATAGCGCCGCGCCCAATCGATTTCCACGTGCACGGCGTCACCCACGCTTAGTCCATGATTTTCGGGAAGCGTGTAAATGATCTCTAGCCCTTCTTTACGCGCGCAAAGAACATTATGCCCGCCGATGGTGCCGTGATCGCTCTCCTGCCCGCCCGAAAACGCATAAAAGATCGTCTCGTCCAGCGTAATCTCCGCGCCATTGACGTTTGCCACAACCGCGTCATGCGTTTTTTTATAAGGGTCTTCCCAAAATATCTTTTTCGTCATTTCCAAGCCCAAAACGTCAAAGCATCCAACCATCACACAAAATATATCAAACAAACTTGTGGGCAAACCTTTTTAGGTTCTTGCCTTCCCCTCACCGTCCATCCTATAGAACAAAGCATGAACACTCAAGGGGGCGGAGAGCGTGCTGGGGCGATGGACGGCGGGGCTGAAAAGACCCCCGCGTTGCGCTGGCTGTTTTTGGATATGAACGCGTTCTTTGCCTCATGCGAGCAACAGGCAAACCCGTCGCTGCGCGGCAAACCCATCGCGATCGTGCCGATGGAGGCCGAAAGCACCTGCGCCATTGCCGCGAGTTATGAGGCCAAGGCGTGCGGCATCAAGACAGGCACGATCATTCGCGAAGCGCGCGCACTATGCCCCGATTTGATCCTTGTGCCCGCGCACCCCAAGCTTTACGTCACCATCCATCATCAGTTTGTTGAGGCCATTGAGCGCTGCATCCCCGTCGAAGATGTGTGCTCGGTGGATGAGGTCGCGTGCCTGTTGGACCGCACACAGCAAACGCCCACCGCCGCCGCCACGCTGGCCGCCCGTATCAAGGCCACAATGCGGGAGGCGGTTGGCGAGCATCTCACCTGCTCCATTGGTGTCGCGGGCAACAAGCTTCTGGCCAAGCTGGCGTCTGACATGCAAAAGCCCAATGGCCTTACCATCCTTCATCCCGCCGATATGCCGCGCGCAATCCTGCATCTGAAGCCTTCCGACATTTGCGGCATCGGCCCCAATATGAACGCCCGCCTCGCGGGGCATGGCATTACGACGATAGCGGATCTGTGGGAGGCCGACGCAGCCGCGCTGCGCCGCGCGTGGGGCGGCGTGATGGGGGCGCGGTTTCATGCGCTGCTCCACGGCGCTGATTTGCCCTCACCTTCCCGTCCGCGCCGGAGCATGAACCATCAGCACGTTCTTCCGCCCGATGAGCGCACCATCATCAAAGCCACGCCCGTGATCCGCCAACTGTTGACGCGCGTGGCGTTGCGTCTGCGCGATGAAAACTTTTATTGCCGCCGCCTGATCCTTGAGATCAAATGGACGGGGCAAATGGGATACTTTGTCGAGGAAATGCGGTTTAAGGAAACGCAAGACACACGGGTTTTGATGCCTCTGCTGATGCAGCTTTGGTTGAAAGCCCCCACCCTTCGCCCCCTTCGTATCGGCGTGACGCTGGCCGATCTCGTTCCCGTGGCGGCGCATCAATATGATTTGTTCGACCGCCCCAAGAACCATGCGCTGACCTCCGCCGTTGATCGCCTCAATGAAAAATACGGGCGCGGCACCATCAATTTCGGCTGCTGTGGCGCGATCATCCGCTCCAAAATCCCCTTTACCCGCGTGCCGGAGCTGAAGGAGGTTTAGCAACCTTGTTCAAGGTAGCCTTCGACACCTCAAAAGCGGCAGCCATCGCGATAAGCGCCCCCGCGCCAAGCAAAACGCACAAACCAGAGGCCAACACGCCAGCCCCATTAATCTGCAAGACAATGTGCACAATCAGCGACAAGGCAATGCCGACACAGAAAACGGGCAAGGCATGCCGCCCACATATGGATACAATTTTGACAACTCTGTTGTTCCACAGCATGGATTTAGCAGGAAACAAACGCACTGCCAAGAATGCCAAGGCAAAGAAATGAATCACGCGAATCCACGAAAGGCTTTCTTTCTTGTCATAAGCCAGAACCTCCGGCGGAATGATGCGATAAGATGATAGCGATTCAAAATGCGTCCACGGTGCTGCTGCAAGAAAGCTGAACAGCACCATCGCAATCGAAAAGACAAGCAAAGCCTTCGACCGAAGCAGCAGGGACAAACGCGAACGCTCCTTATACGTCACCATGCCGGCTACAAACAAAAGCTGCCATGCCAACGGGTTGAAGTACCACGTCATCCCTTCAGGATAATTGTTAAACGAAACGCCCGATATATTGGCCCACAACCACACAGCCGCTGATACGGAGAGCACCAAAACAGACGAAACCCGCGCCAAATACCAGCCCAAGGGAAAGAAGAAAACCAAGACGATATACAGCGGCAAAATATCGGTCATATTCGGCATATAGCCAAGTTTCAAAAGCCGGAGAATCGCCGTGTCTGTTTCCACGAAAAACGGCGAGAAGTTCATCTGCTCCATAATGGGCTTGCTGTCCGTGTAATCGCCGGCAAACGCGATAATGGCCGACATCGCAAAGACCAGCAACACATGGGCACAGAACAGCTGCCATGCACGTTTCACGGTGCGCAACAGGCCAGCGCCCGTGCCACCCAACTCAAAATATTTGCCAAAGGCAAGCATAGCACTAAATCCCGAGACAAAAACAAAGGGCTCGGCCGAATCCGCGAAGCCCCAGTTTTTCAGAGTCAAATAGGAAAAAGGATTTCCGGGCACATGGTTGATGTAAATCATCAGCAAATATACGCCACGCCAAAAATCAATGGACGCAATGCGCGCGGATTGAGGCGTCACTTTATCAACAAGTTTCGTCATATCAACCCTATAACCATATCAACGAGGATGCGGTCGATTAGTTACACGAGACCTACAGCTCGCGCAATAACGATTCGAACCGCCCGTTCAAAAGTTGTGAGACTAACGCCCTTTATGCCGCTAATCGCTCAAAGAGATCCTGTCTCGCTTGGCTGGGGAATAATCGGCGGATTAAACCACGTCCGCCCCGGCCATGAGAAAAGGAGATAAACCGCATAGGCCTGTAGCCCCAGATCCGGCACAAGCGCCATATATTCAACAGAGGATTGAGCCGGAGAAAGAGCCGGCGCGGCGGCGGTGATCAAAAGATTAAAGGCAATACAATAACGCGTCCAGTTTCTGCCGATAAAAAGTTTTTTAAGGATCCACGCCATTGAGGCCGCAAGAACCACATAGGTGCCGACAGTAACGCTCATCCATGTTTGAAAATCGATGGAGATCATGCCTTGCAACTGCACGGCCATCATTTCTTGTATCGCCGGATACTGCACCCACGCCTGATAAATACCGAACAGGCAGATCCATCCCGTCCACCCCGCCAACATCCATACGGCGTGACGGATGGTCTCGGGTCTTTCAATTTTCCATTGTGTCGGCAAGGGCGGGGTTTCCATCATTTTGGTTGCTCATAAGGCGGGGCGACCCGAAGCAACTTGGGTTCGTCGATATCGTAAGATTTCATCAGACGGTCAATAAATCCCGTCTCGATGTAATAGGTGAGCGACGTGTTGAGCATCGCGCGCAGTTTGTCCTCGCCCAGCGGAAAGGCCAGATTGAACGAGGGATAACGGACAGGCTTGCCCAGAACCTGCCGGACCTTGCCCGGATTATTCTTTATAAAGTTCTGCGCCATGACGGAATCGCAGATGGCGGCATCGGCCTTGCCAGTCGCAACCTCCATCAAAACATCGGTATCACTTGTCAGGTTGGGAAGCGTGACAAGCTTGGCCTTGGCGAATTCCTCCTTGATGATGGAGATCGCAAAATGGCCATCAGACGACAACAGGCTTACGCTTTCGTTGTTAATTTGCTCATAAGCATTATCAAAACGGGGATCGTTCGCCCGCACATAGAAATAAAGCGGGTCATAAACGATGGGACGCGAGAAATCGCTGACGAGCGTTCGCTCAGGCGACGCGGTGACGGCCATGCAGAACAGATCGACGCGGCCTGTTTTGAAGCCTTCAAACATCGTGGCCGAGCCAACCTCCTCCGCCCAATTGATGGTCAGGCCAAGATCGCGCCCCAGCCGCTCAATCAAATCGACATAGACGCCGGACATCTTGCCAGTGTTTGGATCTTTGGTGAGGAAGGGCGGCCAGATTTGATATGAGCAGCGGATCGTTTTGGTGCGCATGATCCGCTCATACACGCCTTCCGGTTTCTCGACTGTTGTCGACCCGTTTTGCCCCGTCTTTGTCGGAAAAAGAACCAATCCCAGCGCAACAATGGCAACGGCAAGGGCGAGAACGGCGGTTTTTGATCTCATGGCGGAACCTTCTGTGTAAAAAGGGCTACGGAGGCGTAAACGCAGCTTAACGGCTCTTATCGATGAATCAAATGGGGAAAAGAAAACCCCCGCCGAATTACTCCGGCAGGGGTTTTTATCGGTAATGTTTAACGCTTAGGCGCGGCTCTTGGCCAAATCAGCCAGTTGGCGCTGTAGGTTAGCGATTTTCTGCTGCATGTCGTCGGCGCCGGTGCTGTTGGAAGCCGTCGCGCTGGCAACGTTCGGCATCGGGGTTGTCGTCGTTGTGTTTGTATTCGACGATGTTTCCGTGCGCGGCTTCAGATTTGTCACGGAAGCCAACGTATCCGCCTTGTCGTTGCGGGTGTCGGTGTTCGTGTTGCTGGTGGTGTTCTTGTTTGTGTTGTTGCCCGCCTTGCCCGTACCGTTTGTGCGGCAAGCCGTTGTGCAACCGGTTTTTGCGGTCGTTGTCGTGTCGCAGCAGGGGGCGGCGGCAACAGGGGTCGTCCCCGTTGTGCTGGTTGTGGTTGTGCTAACGGGGGCGGTGACAGCGGTGCCGTCATCGTTCGTGCCCAACATGGTCGTCAGGTTAAACGGCGTGAACAGGCGCAACGTGTTTTCGAACATGGACATGTTCTGCTTGCCCATATCCTCCAGCGTCGTGCCAAAGGGGAACATGCCGCCAAACGTCGTTTTGTAATAATCGCGGATCTGATCCTGATTGCCCGTGAACATTTCCATGCTGTGCTCAAGATATTTGGGAACCATCCACTGCATGTTGTCTCCATAAAAGCCGATAAGTTGGCGCAAGAAGCTGATCGGGAGCAGGTTTTGCTGCCCCGTCTTGTTCTCTTCTTCCACAATGATCTGGGTCAAAACAGAGCGGGTGATGTCCTCGCTGGTCTTGGCATCATAAACGTTAAAAGTTTCGCCTTCCTTGACCATCGCACACAGATCTTCCAGCGTGACATACGAGCTGGTCGCCGTGTTGTACAGGCGGCGATTCGCGTATTTCTTAATGGTGATATTTTGCTTAGATGTTTGAACGCTCATGTTTTTCATTCCCGCGTGCTGTGTGAGGATGAGATCGCGACCGCGCCTCTCATCACAAAAAAGGTAGGCGATTCAATTTTGTCCATTTATGAAAAAAACTCAAGTGCCTTTTAACGATTTAGTAAAGTTTTTTGATTCTGTGACATGGGCGGAAGAGTTCAGGATTCGGGATTCAGGATTCAGGGAAGCGGGAGGGACAAGGGCTTCAAGAACAAACTTTGTTTTGCACACAAATTCAGCTGGATACTGCACTTTCCCAGAATCCTGAATCCCGAATCCTGAATGCTGTTTACATCCCCAGAGGGGCGTGGTTTAGTAACGACATGACCGATCAAGATCAAAACGAAACGCCCAAGAGCGATAAGTCACAAGACGAAGCGCCGCGCCAGGATTGGAACAAGCTGGCGCAGGAAGCTTTGGATCTGTGGCAGAATCATTTGACCTCTCTGGCAAACGATGCCGCCGCCAAGGATGAAATGGCGCGCTTCGTTGCGCCCATGTCACAAATGTTTTCCAGCTGGACGACCATGATGCAACAAGGTCTCGCCAGCGTAATGCCGCAAGAGCCTGCTCAAGAGACGGGGGATGACTCCACCGCAGCAGAGGCTCCAGCAGCCTCATCAAGTGAACAAAAACCTAAGGCCGAAGAGACGAGCGCGCCGATGGCCGCACAACCCGTGACGCCCGCCGCAGCGAAAACCGCTTTCCCTGATGCGCCGCCTTATACGCCAGCCAAAGAAGAGGGTGAACGCCTTGCCGCAACATCCCAGCCTGCTCCCTCTACCGAGCCAACCACAAAGCCCGAACCCATCGTCACACCGGCCTCAACCGCAGCCCCCCTTACAGCCTCAGGCGCCCTCGGCGGAGCCGCAGAACCGCGCCCCGAACCGCGTCCTCGCCCGCGCGCCTCTGCTGCCGATGGCACTGGGGACTTGGCTGAGCTTGCCAGCCGTCTGGCCAAGCTTGAGCGCGAGCTGGAGACCCTGCGCACCCGTCCCAAACGACATGCAGGCGATGTTGGAGCCTTGGCTTCAGAAAATGCCGATGCCCAAGCCCCTGCCGCTGGAAATGTTCAGCGCGTGGTTGGATCCGGTTCAACGTAAAATCCCCGAAGACCTGACCTCCGAAGAAGCTGGCGAGCTGGCTGAAGCCGTGCTGCGCGAAGCGCTGTCGCGCCTTGAGGCTTTTATGAAGGGGCTGCGCGCCTATCAATCCAGCGAGGCCCTCCCGCCGGCCCGCGATGATGTCCAGACCGTGTGGCAAAGCGGCACGACACGTTTGCTTGACTATGCGCCAAAATCACAAGGCAGCGTGGTGTTGGTCGTTCCTTCTCTCGTCAATCGTTTCGCGATTTTGGACATCGAGGAAAAACGCTCGTTCCTGCGCTTTGTGGCCTCGCAAGGCTTCAGGCCGCTGGTCATCGATTGGGATGCGCCCGGCGAGGACGAAAAAGGGTTTTCCCTCTCCGATTATATGACCAAGCGCCTGCTTCCCATCCTTGATGTTACCGAGGCTTTGGCGGCGGGACGCGGCGTGCATCTGCTGGGATACTGCATGGGCGGCGTTCTGGCACTGGCGCTGGCACTTCGCCGCACCGAGGCTGTTCGTTCGCTGACCTTGATGGCAACGCCTTGGGACTTTTCCGTCGGCGGCGTGGGCGGCGTTCCTGCTGCCTCCACACCCGTCGGTCGTTTCTTTCTGGATCAGGCGCTGCAATGGCAACCTTATCTGGAGAAAGTCGGCATCGTGCCGCCTGCGATCGTGCAAACGGTGCTCACAAGTTTTCAGCCCTTGTCGATTTTGCAAAAGTTCACAAAGTTTGCCTCCCAGCCGCAGGATGCCGAAGCAGCGCGGCGCTTTGTGCTGACCGAAGACTGGCTGAATGACGGCGTAGCGCTAACGGTTCCGGTGGCGCGGGAATGCCTGCAAGACTGGTATGAAAACAACGCGCTGGCGTCGCTGTCTTGGCCTCTGGCGGGAACAAAAATCGATCCGCGCCAGATCGACATGCCGACCTATATCATGGTGCCGCAGCATGATCGCATCGTACCGCCCGCCAGTGCGCTGCCCCTCGCCTCATTGATTAGGGGCGCGACGCTTATTCAACCGGAAGTTGGTCATATCGGTCTGATGTCCGGCGAGAAGGCGAAAGCGTTGGTGTGGGAGCCTTTTATCAAATGGCTACGCGAGACGGATACTATTTGATCCGCGCTTTATTATAATCGCCGCCGATGACTCCCCGTATGTATTCGTAAAGACGTGCTGCGGCGCAATAATCGCAATGGTGCAGCGCGAGATAAGGTCCTTTATTTCTTCAAGGCATTTGTGAGACAGTTCGTGCGTCGCATTCTACGACACAGCTTTCGTTTCCCCCCTTCCTTTCTCCCGCGAACCTCAAAGGATAAACCGATGATCACGATTCCCGTTCAAGAATCTATTGCCGATGACAGCTGGGTCACCGCTTCGCAATATGCAGCCATGTATGATCGCTCGATCAAAGACCCCAATGGTTTCTGGGGCGACATGGGCAAGCGTCTTGACTGGATCAAGCCTTACACCAAAGTAAAGAACACAAGTTTCACCGGCGACGTGTCGATCAAATGGTACGAAGACGGCACGCTCAATGCGTGCGTCAATTGCGTGGATCGTCATCTGTCGACGCGCGCGACGCAAACCGCCCTGATCTGGGAAGGCGACAGCCCGTCTGAGCAAAAACATATCAGCTATGCCGAGTTGTACAGCGAAGTATGCCGCTTTGCGAACGTGCTAAAAAAGCACGGTGTCCAAAAAGGCGACACCGTCACGCTTTATATGCCCATGATCCCCGAAGCCGCCTATGCGATGCTGGCATGCGCGCGCATCGGCGCGGTTCATTCGGTTGTGTTTGGCGGTTTTTCGCCCGACAGCTTGCGTGACCGCATCATTGACTGCAATTCAAAATTTGTGGTCACGGCAGATGAAGGCGTGCGCGCGGGCCGCAAGGTTCCGCTGAAGGCCAACGTCGATGAAGCACTGAAATCCTGCCCCGACGTCAAGGATGTGATCGTTGTGCGCCGCACGGGGGGAAGCATTCAATGGAACAGCGAGCGCGATTACTGGCATCACGAAGAATGCCTGTCCGTCGATGCGGATTGTCCACCCGAGGAAATGAACGCCGAAGACCCGATGTTTATTTTGTATACGTCCGGCTCGACGGGCAAGCCCAAGGGCGTGCTTCACACCATCGGCGGTTATATGGTTCACGCGTCGCTATCACACCAGATGGTCTTTGACTATCATGACGGCGAGGTGTTCTGGTGCACGGCGGATGTGGGCTGGGTCACGGGCCATTCCTATGTGGTTTACGGCCCCCTTGCGAACGGCGCAACGAGCCTGATGTTCGAAGGCGTTCCGACTTATCCCGATCCGAGCCGCTTCTGGCAGGTATGCGACAAGCACAAGGTCAACATTTTCTACACCGCGCCTACCGCGATCCGCGCGCTGATGCGCGATGGCGACCATTATGTGAAATGCACCAGCCGCAAAACCTTGCGCATTCTAGGCAGCGTCGGTGAGCCGATTAATCCCGAAGCGTGGCTTTGGTATCATCGCGTGGTGGGGGAAGAGCGTTGCCCCATTATGGATACGTGGTGGCAGACGGAAACGGGCGGTCACATGATCACGCCCTTGCCCGGCGCAACGAACCTGAAGCCCGGCTCGGCCACGCAGCCTTTTTTTGGTGTGCAGCCCGTGATCGTGGACAGCGAAGGCCACGTCCTGCAAGGCGAGTGCGAAGGCAATCTGTGCATCGCCGACAGCTGGCCCGGTCAGGCGCGCACCCTGTGGGGCGATCATGAACGCTTCAAACAGGCCTATTTCGGTTGCTATGAAGGCAAGTACTTCACGGGCGATGGGTGCCGCCGCGATGCGGACGGCTATTACTGGATCACGGGGCGCGTCGATGACGTGATCAATGTGTCCGGCCACCGTTTGGGCACCGCCGAGATCGAAAGCGCTCTTGTGGCCTTGGCGGAAGTCGCCGAAGCCGCCGTGGTCGGCTACCCGCATGACATCAAGGGACAGGGCATCTATGCCTATGTCACGTTGCACGCCGATGCGGTACCGACGGAAGAGCT
>DNGD01000258.1 GCA_003486725.1 Rhodospirillaceae bacterium | reverse complement strand
GGAAGACCAAAACGAACAAGGCTGGTGAGTTCAGCGAAGAACCCGGCGAAGGGTAAAAAACCCTTCACGCCATTTTTTCTATGGCGTGAGCATTGTTTGCGAAAAATTAACCTGATCGGTGACGCCATTGTTTAACAAGACAGTGGCGTTTTCTACAAACTTGCCACCGCGCGCGGTCAGCGTGCGGAAGGGGCGCGGCATCGCGGTCTGCCGGATTTCTTTGGGTGTTATCGTCACTTCCCATTTTTCCGCTGCACCAAAGTGTTTCACGTCATAATCTTCTTTCAGCTTGTCCCACTGGCCACTGAGCGCCCAAAGAAGGCTGCGCTGGATTTCTGACAAAAACGGCATTTGTTTTGGCGTCAGGCGCAGCAGCGTGAAATTGCCAACGCTTTGCGTCAGCCCGTCCGGTGTGATGGTCGTGGTGGTGGCCATCGGTTTTTCGATCGTCCACACAATCCGCCCGTCCGAGGCAACGGTGAAACGTCCTTCGCTGCGCATCGGTTTGTCGTATCCCTGAATCGGGTGTTCGTGTGTAAAGCGACCGGTCAAGGTTTGCGTGCCCTTCAATGTAATGGCGGGGCCAGCCGCGGCTTCGGTAGCGGCTGCGCGGGCGCTCCCCGAAAATCCGGCGAGAAGGAGAACGGCCAGACCGGTGCAAAGCGCCACCTGTTTGAGGCGAGAGGAAGAGAAGGTGCGGGCGATCGAGGGAGACATGGGGCGGATGCTTTCGTGAGGGGGTGAAGGGATCAAATCGACGAAATCGTGCCCACGATACCGGTAAGAAGAGGCAAAATGATGACAAAATGAGGCGTTTTAGCGCCTGTTAAGAACCGTTTTCGACGTGTTTGGAAGGGGTTTAGACCCCTTTGCACGCCGATTTAAATGTTTTTTTCGTCTCGGTGCACGTAACGTTTGAACTGCTCCGCGTTATAGGCTATGTCCTCCCTCCATGGCGGGGCGTAGCGCAGTCTGGTAGCGCGTCTGGTTTGGGACCAGAAGGCCCCGAGTTCGAATCTCGGCGCCCCGACCATCCGCCTTCGCTTCATTTTGGCGAAGCCAAAATGAATAGCTACGGCGTGACTACGCCGGAGCGTGCGAAGCGGATGCCACGCCGAAGCATGGCGTGGAACGCCATGACGTAGGCGGGCCAGTTCAATGAAATATGTATATATTCTTCGCAGCCTATCCTCATCTGACAGGTATTATGTTGGCTGTACCGCCGATCTTAAAAAGCGGGTAAGCCAGCACAACAATGGTGAGTCGATTCATACGAACAAGTTTATGCCTTGGGATCTTATTGAATATTTCGCCTTTTCGGATCCGGTAAAGGCAGACAAGTTTGAATCCTATCTAAAAACGGCGTCTGGACGCAGCTTTGCGAAGAAACACTTCTAATGACCCATCGCAGAGAACAGCGTGACGGCGTCGAGGATTTTCTTCGTCCCCTCGGTGGCGAGCACAACATCCTTATCGACCATCGCATAGAAAGCGCCGGCAGGCGGCGGGCCAAGACGCATCAGAAGATCATGCGGAACGGGGTCGTAGCCATGCGGCAGCATGCCGCCGATGGTGTATTTCTTCGCCTGACCCGGAGGCAGACAGCCATTATTCTTTTTCGCAAGACCCGGAGGACAATGCGCGCCGTAGTTCTCGCGCAGATAGCTGCGAACATCAGAGCGATGCCCATCAGAGAAATTAAGCGAGATGTTTAGAGAGTCGCCGCCACGGTCGCCATCATGACTTCCGCCCCGATCACCACCGCGTTCTTCCGACATCATTTCTTTGTGGCCCTTGTCGGCTTTGCCGGCATGTTCGGGCTTTTTAGCGAAAGCCGGCGAGGCGAGAAGGGTGCCAGCAAGCAGAAGAGCGAGGAAAGAAAGGGAAAGCTTCTTCATAAGTAACCTCGTGGTTCGGGTCTGGTGATGACGACAAAGCTGTCGGCAAGGGAAGTATAGGCGGAATTGTGGCATAATTGTACACCGAATACGGGTGTTTTTAGGAGGGGGGAGTCAAGACAAGGGGTGCCCCTTCTTTGAGTGCAGTTGTTTGTTCGGACTTGATCCAATATCCTCGATTTTACAGATGTTAAAAGGTGTTTGGGGCGATGGCTCCCGCCCGTACATTCAAAATCGTAGACCTAATATGTGGGAGCACTATGTCCCTTTTGGACGCCGAAACAAAGCGAGAAGACTCTCCTTTCAAGGAACGGGGAGGGATTTTCAGTCTCTCTTTCAAAAAGACGCGCCCGCAGGACACTGGTAACGAGGCGATCCTTCCCGTGTCATCCCGTGCGGATCCCCACAGGCACCGACACATGATCGGGGTCTGGATTTTGATCATTCTGGCCATGGTTCTGTTTTCCGGTTGGTTCGCCTATCGCGCGGATCAGGAAATGCGCGATAATCTTGCGATACAGGCGACCATTGCCGCCAAGGGAATGAACATCACCGCCCTGAAGAAATTGACGGGCACGCCGCTTGATGCGGAAAGCACCGAATATAAACGGTTCAAGGAAGAGCTGGCTTCTATCCGAACCGCGTACGACAACTATCGTTTTCTATACATGATGGGCAAAAAGGACGATGGAAGCGTCTTTTTCTTTGTGGATAGCGAACCGGAATCATCGAAAGATTATTCCCCGCCGGGGCAGATTTATGAAGAACCGACACCGGAATTGCTTCATGTTTTTCAGGACAAGCACGCGCTTGTCGAGGGACCCATTGTCGATTCATGGGGGACATGGGTTTCGGCA
>DNGD01000142.1 GCA_003486725.1 Rhodospirillaceae bacterium | reverse complement strand
CACCGTTAGCGGCGTCATTCGCGGTCTGATCGTCGGCGTCGTGTCGGTCGAGGCGTTGGTGCTGGTCGCCGGTCTGACGGTGCCTCATATCGGCATCGCCATCCTGTTCGCTGTTTTGGGATCGCTGATGCTGTCGCTGCTGGGGCTGATCACCGGCATTCTGGGCGATAAGTTCGATCATCTGGGCGCGATGCAGAACTTTATCATCATGCCGGCTACGTTTTTGTCTGGCACTTTTTTCTCGGTTTCCCAATTGCCGGAAGAATGGCGCTTTATCTGTTTCCTCAATCCGTTTTTCTATATGATCGACGGATTCCGCTATGCCTTCACGGGGCAGGCGGACGCGCTGCCCGTGGCGGGCGCGGGGATGCTGTTCATCGTGTCGGCGGTGCTGTTCACAATCGCCTATTGGCTGTTTGCCAAGGGCACAAGACTTAAGGCATAATGCTGCAAGTTTCTTTGACGGGAGAGTTAAGCCATGAAGCGAGCGTTTTGGACAATGTTGTTGGCGTCGTTTGCCTTGACAGCCTGCGCCACCGGCGCCGAAAAACCCAAGCGCATCTGCCCGCAAGTCGCCATCGTACGCGCGCTGGAAAAAGCGGCGGACTTTGGGCAGGAAGCTGCCGACCCCGCCAATCTGGTTTCCGTTGCCGTGATGCAAAAGGTCGAAGGGACCTGCGACTATAGCGACAAAGGCGTCACCGTCGATTTCACGCTGAAGATGTTCGCGCAAAAAGGGCCGAGGCTCGGTGGCGATCGCGCCAGCTTCCCGTTCTTTGCCTCCATCGTCGATGCGGCGGACAAGGTGAAGGCCAAGGAACTGATGACGGCTGAATTTACCTTTTCCAGCGACAAGAATGTCGCCGAATACAACCAGCCATTGCGCATCTTTATCCCGCTTGCCGTGGATGAGGACGCCTCTACCATTCGCGTCCTGACGGGCTTTCAGCTCACCGAAGCGCAGCTCAAAGCGGTTGGGAAATAGGCCCCCCTTCGTTAACCTTGTTGTTGCCGCGCTGTTTTGCTAGCCTTTACCCATCGTTGTACCATTATTATGGAGAATCTGAATGGGAATGAAGCACGAACACGCGATTGATGCTAACAACATCCAAACCGCACAGTTGGGCAAAGATGGCATCGTCACCATCAAGACTTTTG
This sequence comes from Rhodospirillaceae bacterium, assembly GCA_003486725.1. Taxonomy (GTDB): domain Bacteria; phylum Pseudomonadota; class Alphaproteobacteria; order UBA9219; family UBA9219; genus UBA8914. The sequence goes on along the minus strand of DNGD01000142.1, from coordinate 13,318 downwards.
ATCCCGAAGCACCGGTGCTTGAATTAAAGAACGTGACGCTACAGGCTATTCAAGATGCCGCAGCGGAACGCGGCGTTGCTTTGCATCTTGTGAGCAAAACAAACAAGCTTGTGCATGTCACAGCGTTAAGAACCCCTGGCATGAAAACAAGTAAAATGGTTTTCGGCTCCACCGGCCTGCATGTTTAATCAGATAAATTTTATTCAGGGAGACTGTAATGGACGATTATAAAAAGCCAACGCGTGGCGCAAACGCGTATGATCCGAAAACAAAGCAGTGGATCATTGTTACAGTAAAAACGCCTGATGCTGTCGCGCAGAGAGCGATTTTCGGTGTCACGAAAAAGCAGGTTGAACATTTCCGCCCCCGTTAAGGGGAAGTGGAAATCTTTTGCTGCACCACAGCATTGATTAATCTTGCGCGCGCGGGCTGCTTTTTGTTAAGCAGCCCGTTCGTTTTTTAATTACCCTCAGTCAGGTTTGGGAGTTTTTTGTTGTGACGGCCTCAATAACGTTTTTTCCGGATCATCTGCGCGTCCCCGTTGTACAGTGTATCGGGCCTTTTTGCGTCACGAGAAAGAAGAACGTGCCGTTTAGAGATATTCAACGCGCTTATACCGACAGAAAGGGACGTGTTTTCGTTCGCGTAGAGGGCATTAACAAGCGGATCTTTGTTAAGAATACGACAATCGCCGATTTCGCCAATCAGGTGGAACATGCAAAAGTCGCTTTGTTCGAACATCCGAAGAAGAAAAACGCGCTCTTCAACCCTGGTCGTAAAGAAAACTATAAGTTGCTAGAAAAGTGGCAGGAACAGCAAAACCCCGCTTGCGCGCTCATTTAATTCTGATACTCTGCTCTGGCTCGCGGGCGCACCTGCGGGACCGTCGCTTGGACGTATCCAGGCGCTAACGTGAAAGAGCATCGCTATGACAAACGTCAAAGCGTCCCATGGACGCAACACGGCAGAACTGCCGTCCGAATTCTCTCGCATCGAACGTCTTCCCCCTTATGTCTTCAGCATCACCGGCGGCCTGAAAATGGCGGCGCGGCGGCGCGGCGAGGATATTATCGATTTCGGCATGGGCAACCCCGATGGCCCCACGCCCCAGCATATTGTGGATAAGCTGGTGGAAACCGCCAAACGCGGCGACACGCACGGCTATTCGATGTCGAAGGGCATTCCCCGCCTGCGCAAGGCCATCTGCAACTGGTACAAATCGCGCTATGACGTGGATTTGGATCCCGAGACGGAAGCCATCGCGACCATCGGCTCGAAGGAAGGCATCGCGCATCTGATGCTCGCGACGCTCGATCGCGGCGATAGCGTTCTGGTGCCCAACCCGTCTTATCCCATCCATATCTATGGCCCCGTCATTGCGGGCGCGGATATCACGCAAGTGCCACTTATTCCGGGTGTGGATTTTTTCGAAGAACTCGAAAAAGCAATCCGCATGCGCATCCCCAAGCCCAAGATGCTCATCATCAACTTTCCGGCAAACCCGACCGCGCAATGCGTGGAGCTGGATTTCTTTGAGCGCATCGTGGCGCTGGCCAAGGAATACGGCATCTATGTCGTGCATGATCTGGCGTATGCCGATATTTGCTTTGACGGCTGGAAGTGCCCCAGCATCATGCAGGTGAAGGGCGCGAAGGATGTAGCCGTCGAGTTTTTCACCATGAGCAAAAGCTATAACATGGCCGGTTGGCGCATGGGCTTTATGGTCGGCAACAAGACTCTCGTCAACGCGTTGGAGCGTATCAAGGGCTATAATGATTACGGCACCTTTACGCCTATTCAGGTTGCGTGCATCGCGGCGCTGGAGGGGCCGCAGGATTGCGTGCGCGACATTTGCGCGACGTATGAAAAGCGCCGCAATGTGCTCGTGAAGGGGTTGCATGACGCGGGCTGGATGGTCGATACGCCGCGGGCGGCCATGTATATCTGGGCAAAAATACCGGACGCTTACGCCCATTTGGGCTCGCTGGAGTTTTCGAAATTGTTGCTGTCGGAAGCGAAAGTCTCGGTCGCACCGGGCATTGGCTTTGGCGAGTTCGGGGATGATCATGTGCGCTTTGCCATGATCGAAAACGAAGAACGCTCCCGCCAGGCCATCCGCGGCATCAAGGAAATGTTCAGGAAGGGGCGGGGGGCTTAAACCCCGCTCGCCTTTTTAAAACTCTCCCCGCGCTCGGCGTAGTCTTTGAACAGGCCATAGCTGGGCGCGGCGGGGGAGAGCAGCACCACGCCGCCCCCGTTAATGGAGGTGCTCGTGTGCAGGCGAGCAATCAAAACGGCCTCGTCCATTGTGGCGGCCATAGCAACCCCCGTCATCCCCAGATAGCGCAGCGAGCCGAATATGCGCGCGCCGCTTTCCCCTAGGCACACCACAAAAATATGGGGCCGGTTGATCAGATAAATCACCAGCGGCGCGTAATCGATCCCGCGATCAAAGCCGCCCGCGATTAGCGTAAGAGGCCGCCCCGCATAAGCCGCCATCGCGGCGATAGCCGATTGCGGCGTGGTGGACAGGCTGTCATTCACATACAAAAGCCCGTCTTTAACGCCCAGTTCCTGCTGGCGGTGGGGAAGGCCTTTGAAGTCCGCCATCGCGCTGAGCGCAGCCCCCACATCTTTGCCAAGCGCACGCACGATAGACAAAACGGCATAGACGTTGGCGAGGTTATGCGCGCGCAGCAAATAGGGATTGTCCAAAGAGCCTATCGCCTGTCCGCTTTCAAATAACGTCGTGCCTTCGGCATGAAAGTCGTGCTTGGTCATAAAAAGCGTATCGGGGGCCAGCGTCAGGTGGTGTTCCATCGCGGCGCTGATGACTTGCGGTGTGGCGATTTTAGTGTGGCTGTGCGTCAGCAAATTCAGTTTGTCGGCATAATAGGTTTTCACGCTGCCATGCCAATCCAGATGCTCGGGGTATAGCGCGGTGACCAGTCCGATATCGCAAGGCTGCGACAATGTCGCGGCTTGATAGCTGGAGGTTTCGACAATCGCGATCTCTGTCTCTTGCAAATTGATCGCCGTTACGGGCGTGCCGATATTGCCGCACAGCGCGACCTTGCAACCCGCCGCGTGCAGGACATGCAAAAGAAGGGACGACGTGGTGCTTTTCCCCTTGCTGCCGGTGATGCCGATGATTTTCGCCGTGTGCGGCTGCGCCAGCCACAGATTGAGAAGCGACGTGACACTGACGCCCCGTGCCAGCAGAGCCTGAACTTCTGGTTTGTATAAACTCACGCCCGGCGATTTAATGACGATGTCTGCGCGCGCAAGGATCGCGTTTTTCTCATCCTCGGGGCTGCTCTTGTCGTCAATAAAATCAACGGTGGCTGGCTTTGCGTTTTCCATTATAAACGTGGCCGCCGCTTGGCCTTCCATTCCCGCGCCCCAGATGACAACGCGCTTTCCGTTAAGCTCATGCGCGTTCATAGAAGAGCCTCTAAATAGGTCGGAGGAATTGAATGCTCATCTTGCAAGGTGAACAACGCTTGATAGGCCGCACTAAAATCCTCAGGCGTGGCCACAAACCGCGAAGAAAGCTCGCGCACCACGGCATCGTTTTTCCACGCGTCAAGATGTGTGAGATGCTCCATCAGCAGCGTGCTTTCCTGCGTCGTGCCGACGCACTCGAACGGCTTGTGCGCATCAATCCCGCACAGCGCGGCGAAGGCATCCGTCTGCGCCGCATCGTCCAGCAAGTTTGCGCCAAAGATGCGCAGCAGCCTTTCTTTATCCATAAAGTTGGCAAGCGCGAGGAAGATAAAGCGGCATTTGGGACACGCACCGCACCAGTGCGCGCCGCGCGTAGCGGCATCTTGGCGAAAGGCCGTGTTGCAACTTCTGAACACGGTGTCATAGGCGTCATCTTGCGCAAAACGCTGGGCAATCGCGGCCTCGGTCAGCGGGCGCAACAAAGAAAAATAATGCAGGTCCGGCGTGATGTGACCGCGCACATAGGCGGCGAGGTCTTTTTCAAACGCAAAAGATTTGCTGTATTGATGATTGATCTCTTGCCCATCCTTCACAAGGTTCGGTGCGCTGGCGGAATGCTCGTTCGACAGGACGACGGAATCCATCCCGTGCAGCAACGCCGTTGCTATCGCGATCACCGACAAAATCGCGGTAATGGGGACGTGGCCGTTCAGCGCGCCGCTTTTGTTGGCCTCCAAAATAGTGGGCGAGAGCGTGCGCTCTACCTTCAAAAAAGGAAGGCCTGAAACGCCAATGGTTCCCGCAATCGGCGCGGGCAGGGGCGCTTTGGGCCCCAGCGCGAACAGGATCGGCTGCATCCCCTGTTTCTTTAACGCCTCGATCGTCACGATGGAATCCTTGCCGCCGCCGACGGGGACCAGCGGGCGCGGCGAAAGCTTCACAGGCCGCGCCACGGGCGGGGCAATATTGTTGACGGAAAATTTCAGGCGGTCCGATAGATCCAGATTGTTGCGATAGGCAAATTCGCCAAGGCCATTTCTGTAAACCTTCTCGACAAAGCTCGCCGTCACGGGATCGAGAGGGAAGGCGCGACAGATCAACCTCTCCGGCGCATAGGCTTTGTAGTAACTAACACCGGCGAGCAGGAAGAGTAGGCGAAAACAAGTATCCAGCGCGGCGCTGGTCTGCTCATCGGGGGGAAAGACGGGAAGGGGGAACGCGATCTTTTCCTCAAACGACAGGCCGTTTTCATAGGTGTAGGCCAGCGTCAGCACCCCCTTTTCAGGGGCGTATGCATAACTCTCAAAAATAAAGGAACCCACATTCATATTCTGCGCCCTAAGCCTTGTTTGCCCGTACCGTAGGGTAGTCAATGACGGCTGGCAAGGCGGGGGTTCTTTGTGGTAAAATCCCCTGTGTTTTCTAGCGTTAACTATAAGCGTTCTCGGCGATCCACACTCTAGCCACGCCCCCGATTCTCTGCTATCTCTTTGAGATCATAGATTCTCGCGCGGGGATGACCCCTGCTGCCTTTAACAAAGAGCACATGACCATGAAAATCACCCTTGAACGCGCCGCCCTGCTGAAGAGCCTTAGCCACGTGCAGAGTGTTGTGGAACGCAAAAACACTATTCCAATTCTGGCGAATGTTATGATCCGCGCTTCGGGCGAGGAAGTTTCCTTCGTTGCGACGGATATGGAAATCGAAGTCAACGAAACCATGGCCGCCACGGTGTCCAAGGCGGGCGCGATCACCGCGCCGGCGCATACTCTTTATGAAATCGTGCGCAAACTGCCCGAAGGCGCGCAGGTCGAGATTAATGCCGCCACCGCGGGGCAACTGGTGTTGTCGTCGGGACGCTCGCAGTTCAAACTCGGTTGCCTGCCGATTGAAGATTTTCCCAAGATGCCGGAAGGCGATCACAAACATAAGTTCTCGTTGTCCGCTGATGATCTGCGCAGCCTGATCGACCGCACGCGCTTTGCGATTTCGACCGAAGAAACGCGCTATTACCTCAACGGCATTTATCTGCACACCACCAAGGCCGACAAGGTTGACGTGCTACGCGCTGTCGCCACCGATGGCCATCGCCTCGCGCGCGTTGAAATGGCCGCGCCGCAGGGTGCCAAGGGTGTGGCGGGCGTGATTATTCCGCGCAAGACGGTCGGTGAAGTACGCAAGATCCTGGATGAAGCCAACGGCGCGGTTGAAATTGCGCTGTCGGATTCCAAGGTGCGCTTTATGTTCGACAACATCGTGATTACCTCGAAGCTGATCGACGGCACGTTCCCCGATTACGAGCGCGTCATCCCCACCGGAAACGACAAGATTCTGGATGCGAACGCCACCTTGTTCGCTGCCGCCGTGGATCGCGTCGCAACCATTTCTTCCGAAAAATCGCGCGGCGTGAAACTCTCTTTCTCCGAAGGGCAGATGATCGTCTCCGCCAGCGCACCGGAAGCGGGCAGCGCGAGCGAAGAGCTGGAAGTCGCGTATGACGGCGCACCGATGGAAATCGGCTTCAACGCCCGTTATCTGATGGATGTTCTGATGCAAATAGAAGGCGAAGGCGTGCGTTTCCATCTGGCTGATACCGCTGCCCCCGCCGTGGTGCAGGATGTGGAAGACGCCAGCGCGCTCTACGTCCTGATGCCGATGCGTGTGTAAGAGGGACTTGGGACTTGGGACTGGGGACTAGGGGAAGGGCGTGTCGTACAATGCTCTCCACTTCGTCTTCCCGCACGGAGCATCGCGTTGCGATTCGCAGATGCGGGATCCAGATTGAAAGTTGCTTATTTTTAAGTCCTCAAAGCACATTTCTTCTGAACAAAAAGATTTCAACTGGATCCCGCATCTACGTGATGCTATCGCATCACTTCGTGCGGGAAGACGAGGGAGGGAATGGAACATGACAAACGCGCTCTCTGAATCCAGAATCCCGCGTTCTGAATCGCTGATCCCCAAACCTGAATCAACGTTCTCCATCACCACGCTGTCGCTTGCCAATTTCCGTAATTATGATGATTTGTGGCTGGCGTTGGCGCCGGAGCCTGTCGTGCTGACGGGCATGAATGGCAGCGGCAAGACGAATATCCTTGAGGCCGTTTCGTTGCTGGTGCCCGGACGCGGCATGTGCCGCGCCGCACCGACCGAATGGCAAAATCACCATCAAAGCCTGCCGTGGGCGATTTCGGCGACGCTTGATACGCCGCGCGGCGATATCAAGATCGGCACGGGGCGCGATCCCGAAATGCCCTATGGCGAGCGGCGCGTTGTGCATATTGATGGTCGCGCCGTCAAAAGCCAGCAGACCTTGGCCGAGCATGTCGCGATGGCGTGGATCACGCCGGATATGGATCGCGTGCTGGCCGATGGCCCCTCGGCGCGGCGTAAACTACTGGATCGCATGGCGTATAGTTTCGATCCCGCGCATGCAGGGCGCGTGCATCGTTATGAAAAAGCGCTCCGCGAGCGGTTGCGGTTATTGCGCGATGGCGTCGCGGATGCGGCGTGGCTTTCGGCGCTCGAAGACGATATGGCGCAAACGGGCGTGGCGATTGCCGCCGCGCGCCTTCATTTGCTGCGCCAGTTGCAAACGGGCATTGCCGACACGCAAAGCGCGTTTCCGCAGGCGGATTTGACTCTCACCGGCATCACGGAGGAGGGACTGTCCACCCAACCCGCCTTGCTGGTGGAAGATAAGTTGCGCGCGGCACTGGCTCGCACACGTGGTGACGATGCGCAAAGCGGTACCTGCGCGATTGGCGTCCATCGCAGCGATCTGGCCGTTATTCACCGTACGCATCACTGTCCGGCGGAACTTTGTTCGACCGGCGAGCAAAAGGCGCTGCTTGTCGCCATCATGCTCGCCTATGTGCGCACCTTGGCGCAGACGCGCGGGATGCCGCCGCTCTTTTTGTTGGATGATATCACGGCGCATCTGGACAGTTTGCGCCGCGCCGCGCTGTTTGAGGAAATCCTGTCCTTGCGCGTTCAGGCGTGGTTTACGGGAACCGATACCTCGTTCTTCAAACCATTGTTGCCCCACGCGCAAAGCTACGTCGTGGAAAAGGGCAAAGTTTCGGGTTGAAACAGGCTTGAAAAAAAGGGCTGCGCAAGGCATTCTATCTCTCTTGAAAAAGGCCTCATCAACGGGATGAGGATTGAACAGGGAGGACGCCCTCATGACGACATCGACCACACAACCGAATTTCACGGGCTCACTCACGGCCCTCATCACACCGTTTAAAAACGGCGAGGTCGATTATAAGGCGTACCAAGATTTCGTGGCGTGGCAGATCAATGAGGGCACCAACGGGTTTGTCCCTTGTGGCACCACGGGCGAGGCGCCGACGCTTTCCGAAGTTGAAATGGACAAGCTGATCCGCGCGTGCGTTGAAACCGCGAAAGGCAAGGCTTCCGTCATGGCGGGTTGCGGATCGAACAGCACCGCGCATGCCGTGCATCTCACGCAAATGGCGGAAAAAGCGGGCGCGGATGGCGCGCTGCAGGTCGTGCCCTATTACAACAAGCCCTCGCAAGAGGGCCTGTACCAGCATTTTAAGGCGATCCACGACAATAGCGGCCTGCCGATTTTCATCTATAACATTCCGGGGCGCAGCATCGTGAATATGACCCCCGACACCATGGCGCGTCTGGCCGCGCTGCCGCGCATCGTCGGCGTCAAGGACGCGACGGGCGATTTGGGACGTCCGTTCAAAACGCGTCAGCTGTGCGGCGCGGAGTTTATCCAGCTCTCCGGCAATGATGATACCGCGCTGCCGTTTCTGGCGCAGGGCGGGCATGGCTGCATCTCGGTCGTGTCGAATATCGCGCCGTCTTTGTGCGCGAAGATGCACGCGGCGTGGAAGGCGGGCGATGTCGCCACCGCGCAGAAGATGAACGACCGGCTGATGCCGCTGATTGAGGTGATGTTTATCGAGACCTCACCGTCGCCGGTGAAATATGCCGCCTCGCTGATCGGCAAAGGCAAGAACGAGCTGCGCCTGCCTATGGTGCCCGTCACCAAGGCCAGCGAGAAGCTCATCAAAGATGCGATGGTCAATTCCATCCTCGATATGGTTGAGGCAGCATAAGGTAGGGACTCGGGACTAGGGACTCGGGACTAGGGGGTTGCTAGCTTCTTTTCTAAGCCACAAACCAACCTATAAAGCATTTTGGCAACATCTGTGAGTTCTGCTAACGCACGAGCAACATCACCTTCTTCCAGATAACCAAGATTGCCTGCAATGATTAGCTGTGTTTCCAGTTCTGATGCGGAGCCATAAGCAATGTTGGCATATCTTATGTATTCTTTCGTAGTTCTCTTTGACCTTCCTTCAGCGATATTGGAGGGTATTGAAACGGCTGCTCTTCGCATCTGACTTGTCAAACCGTACATTTCTTCTTTCGGCAACTTCTTTGTTACGGAATAAACAAGTGTTACCAATTGGATTGCTTTTTTCCACACATCGAGGTTCTTATGACTTTCTATTTCCATTATCACCCCTCTTTTTTCCGAGTCCCGAGTCCCAAGTCCCGAGTCCCGTACTTCATTTCTTCTTCCCTCTCGTGGGCTCCGGCGTTGGCAATTCGGCGACCAAAGCGACCTTGGTGTAACCCGCGGCGTTGATGGTGCCCATCACTTCCATGATGCGGCCATAGGGAACGCCCTTGTCGCCGCGCACAAAGATGCGGGCATCGGGGTTCGTACCTGTGATGGCTTTCAATTTGGCGACCAGATCGGGCAGTTCGGATTTCGATTCCTGAAGGAAAACGCCGCCGCGCGAGTCGACGGAGATCACCAAAGGCTCCTTATCCTGACGGATCGATTGCGCTTGCGCCTTGGGAAGGTCAACGGGAACGGCCACCGTCAGCAGCGGTGCCGTCACCATAAAGACGATGAGCAGAACGAGCATCACGTCGACAAGCGGCGTGACGTTGATGTCTGCCATGGGGCGATAGCCGCCGCGCCGACCGCGCCGCGCTCCGCCACCGGATTGCATTGTTCCGCCAGCCATTAGTGTTCTTCCATGTTGCGTGACAGGGTCGCCATAAAGTCGTTCGAAAAGTTTTCAAGGCGTGCGCCATAGCGGCCAATTTCCGTCGAAAACTTGTTGTACGCAGCCGTGGCGGGGATGGCGGCGACAAGGCCGATGGCCGTGGCCAAAAGCGCCTCGGCAATACCGGGGGCAACGACGGAGAGCGACGTGTTTTGCGCCTGCGCGATGCCGATGAAGCTGCGCATGATGCCCCAAACGGTGCCGAACAGACCGATAAACGGCGCGACCGAACTAACCGATGCCAAAAAGGTCATCCATGTTTCGATCAGCGCCATCTCGCGGCCAATGGTGACTTGCAGCACGCGGTCGATGCGGTTTTGAATGCTGGTGCGGCCCTGCGGCGTGGCCAAAAGGCCCTTGTCATTCGCGTTGCGCCATTCCTTCATGCCGGCGACGAAAACGGCCTGCATGGGATCGGCGGGGCGCTTGATCTTTTCATAAAGCATGTCGAGCGAACCGGCTGACCAGAAGCGTTCCTCGAAGAACTCGGCGCGATTTTTAAGCCGCGAGATTTTCGAGATTTTGTCGAAGATCAAAGCCCATGTGAAAATGGAGATAAAAAGAAGGCCGAGAATGACGGCCTTGCCAACAAGATCCGAGTGGCCAAAAAGCCCCAAAAGCGACATATCGAGAGGGGCAACTGATCCGGCCAAATTAACGGCATCAACAACTGGTTGCGGTTCCATAGGGTTTAAACTCCTTAGTGCATTGGGCATTTAGCAAGAAAATGAGATCAATTATTTCCTTTCCCCCTTTTCGAAGGAGGACGAAAAAACGATTCATGTATTCGCGCAGGTCTCCAGCTTTTGACGCCATTCGGGCGGCAGGCGCAAGACCTTTCCATCATGCGTAACAGTGACTAGTGTCAGTTTTATGGCAACCAGTGTTTCTTCGCCACGGGTGATGAGCTGAAGCATATCGAGGCTCGCGCCGCCAATTTTAACGAGCGTTGTTGTTACGGTAAGCAAATCATCGAGCCTGCCAGAGGTTTTGTAGTCCGCCTCAAGATGCCTCACGACGAACAACGGGTCGCTGTCCGTCCACATGGCGTCCTGCCGCCCCGTCAGTTGACGCAAAAATTCGGTGCGGGCGCGTTCGGCAAAGGCCAGATAGCGGGCATAGTAAACCACCCCGCCGGCATCGGTGTCTTCGTAATAAACGCGAACGGGAAGGGTGTGGGGGGAAGGGGTTGGATTAGAGGTCACGCTCATTCTCGTCATCTAGGGTCAACAAATCCGTCTGTATGGTCTTGGGCGCTGTCAGCCCCAGATGCTTATAGCCCGTTTCGGTCAGCATGCGACCACGCGGCGTGCGCTGCAAAAGCCCTTGTTGGATCAAATAAGGCTCGATCACTTCTTCCAGCACGTCGCGCTGTTCGGACAAAGCGGCGGCGAGCGTTTCGACGCCGACGGGGCCACCCGCATAATGCTCGGCGATCATCGCCAGATAACGGCGATCCATGGCATCGAAACCAAGGCGATCAACCTCAAGGCGCATCAGCGCCTTATCGGCAATCGTGGCGTCAATGGCGGCGGCTTTGGCAACAGTGGCAAAATCGCGCACGCGGCGAAGAAGTCTTCCCGCCACACGCGGCGTGCCGCGCGAGCGCCGTGCAATCTCGTTCGCGCCATCGGTGGTGATGGACAGGCTCATCTTTTTCGCGGCGCGGGTGATGATGGCGGTCAGCTCATCGGTTGTATAAAACTGCAAGCGCAGTGGAATGCCAAAACGCTCGCGAAGGGGGCGGGTAATCAAACCGCTACGCGTTGTTGCGCCGATCAGGGTAAAGGGCGGCAGATCGATTTTGACCGAACGTGCGGCGGGGCCTTCGCCGATCACCAGATCAAGCTGGAAATCTTCCATCGCCGGATAGAGGATTTCCTCGACGGCGGGTGACAGGCGGTGAATCTCGTCGATAAACAGCACATCATGTGGCTGAAGGTTGGTGAGTAGCGCGGCCAGATCGCCCGCGCGGGCTATCACGGGGCCAGAGGTGCCGCGAAACCCGACGCCGAGTTCATGTGCTACGATCTGCGCGAGCGTGGTTTTGCCAAGACCCGGCGGCCCGAAAAACAACACGTGATCCAACGCTTGGCTGCGGCCTTTGGCGGCTTCGATAAACACGCGCAGATTATCGCGCAGGGTTTCTTGTCCCACAAAATCGGCCAGCTTTTCGGGGCGCAGCGCCACGTCGGGCGCGGTGCCCTCATGCGGCGTTGCCGTGGGTGTGATCAAGCGGTCGGGTGTGGGGGAGGCGGTCATGCAGCACCCTGATGGGAGGAAAGTTCCGCCAAAGCAGTGCGGATCAGGGCGTCGAGTTTTGCGTCAGCGCCCAGTTTTTCATAGGCGGCTGACACGGCGGCGAAGGCCTCCATCCGGCGATAGCCCAAATTGAGAAGGGCGGAAAGCGCATCATCGCTCACGCCGCTATGGGGCAGCGCGGCGGCAGCCTTAATCCCGCTGAGCGAAGCGGGCATCATCAGATGCGCAACCTTGTCTTTCAGTTCCGTGACGATGCGCAGGCCGAGCTTGGGCCCCACGCCATCGGCGGCGGTGAGCGCGGCCTTGTCGCCGGATGCAATCGCGCCCGCCAGCCGTTCGGGCGACAGGATGCCAAGGATGGACAGCGCGGATTTCGCGCCCACACCTTGAACGGAGGTCAGCAGGCGAAACCAGCCTTGCTCATTCTGATCCGCAAAGCCGAACAGGTTGATGGCATCTTCGCGCACTTGCGTCTCGATCCACAGCGCGGCGGTGTCGCCGACCTCGCCCGCCAAGCGCAGCGTGTGCGCCGAGCAGGAGACGAGATAGCCAACCCCCTGCACATCAAGGATCATCTGCGATCCCGCGACGCTATCAATCCGTCCTGTCAGTTTACCGATCATTAAGGAGCCTTTAAGGGAAAGTTTGATTATTGGGGGGCGGGGGTGTTGCTGTGCTTTTTAATAAGCTTCTTTATTTTTTCTAAATCCGGTACGGAAAGCTTGCCGTGATTCCCAACGGTTGAAACACCGCCAGCATTTTGAAACTCAGCGAGAATGTGTTTCTCACGATCTTTGGCTGTTCCCAGAGCAAGAGAAAAACCAACGTGATTTAGAAGCCAGTCTGCAAATTTTCCCATTTTCTATCCTTTCCTTTGGCAATCGGAATAACAATTCCCATGATGCGCGTGGCAGATGGCGATGGCAAGAGCATCGGCGGCATCGGGGGCGAGTTTCCCCGAGCCGGGCAAAAGGATGTTAATCATCGCCTGAATCTGGTTTTTGTCGGCGTGGCCAAAGCCTGTGACCGTCTGCTTGATCTTGTTGGCCGAATATTCCGCCACGGCCAGCCCCGCCTGAGCGGCGGTCAGCATCGCCGCGCCGCGCGCCTGTCCGAGTTTCAGGGCGGAGGCCGCGTTTTTGTTCACAAAGGTTTCCTCAATCGCGGCTTCGTCGGGGGTGTGGGCAGCGATGATCGCGCCCAGCTCTGCCGCCAACATCTTGAGCCGCTCGGCCATCGGTAGATCGGGATCGGGATTGATCCGCCCCGCCGCGATAAAGGACAGACGGTTATCCTGCTGCCGGATGACGCCCCAGCCGGTGTGGCGCAGGCCGGGGTCTATCCCCACGATGCAACGAATCACTTTCATGGGGGGAGGATAGGCTCTTTCGCCGATGGGGGCAAAAGAAGAACATAGAGGACAAAAAAACACCGCCGCAGGGAGGTCAACGCTGCGGCGGTGCTGGGATATAGGTAAAAGCCAGTTTATTTTTTTTGAAGAGCTGGTAGGTCGTTATGGCTTCTAATAAGATGTTCATCATGTCGC